>JBLNEJ010000480.1:0-3459 GCA_050262535.1 Clostridia bacterium | reverse complement strand
TGGCTGCGCAACTTCCCAAACCTGCTTGCCCTCATCTTTGGCAATGATGCCAACCGTCTTCATGTCTTTGATCGCTTCGTAAACGTCGCGGGCAGCAAACAGGTTTTTCGTCGTTTTGTCGGCGACAATGCCAAATCCCGTTTCTTCTACCGCCAGACGTGCCAGTCGCTTGGCCTCCCTGCACGCAGCTTCACACATTCTCGCAACGATCCGGTCGATTTCGGACTGGCTCAATTTCTCTAGCTTTTTTTGCGCCGCACTGGCTTCTTTCAAGCAGTTGCGTACCTGTTGAACCGATTCCAAGTCGGCATCAAGCATCATGATTGTTCATCACCTCGTTTCAACTCACGTTCACGGCCCTTGAGATGCTGCAGCAGCTCATCCTTGCGCGCCCTGCTGATTTCGGCCCCTGATAACGGAAATGCCGATAGTGAGCGGGCCAATTTACGAAGCGCGGAAACAGGCTTTTTGCTCAGCTCGGACACATATGATAAGGGAGCAGCCAAACCTGCCTCGATTCCCTCTTCCACAATGGGATCATCCTTGTTCGCCGCTGCTAATGATACCGATTGCTCAGAGAGCTTCCGCTGTCTTACGGTCTGCTTTGCTTCAGGCGACTCTCTCTCCGCCATTTTCCCAATCATCGGGGGTACGCTTGCATCCGGCCTTGCAATGACATGGGAATGAAGCAGCTTTCCCACCTGATCGGCAGCTTGTGCTCCTGCGTCTACTGCCGCTTGAACCGAAGCGACATCCCCGATCATATAAATCGTTACAATCCCCGCGTCTGCCCCCTGATACGTGACGACCTTCACATCCGCCGCCTTGGCAGCGGCATCGGCGGCCGCGATGAGCGCAGGAAATCCCCAGGTTTCAATCATGCCCAGTGCAAAATGCGCGCCTTTCATGTGCCTCCCTCCCTTCCCGTCTCCCTCGGCTTAACTGCAGGCAATCCCCTCATCACAGCTTCCTGGGCTGCTGTGCCACGCTTCGCACGGCATCGGCAAATGTCTGGGCAGCCGCGGTACAAGCGGATTGGCTGCCGGTAAGCAGTCCCCCGCCAAAGTTGGTCTCCGTCGGCGGCCCATAAAATTGTTGAATCGTCACATCAGCGGCTTTCAATGCCGCGTCAAGTCCGAACACGGCCTCAAGCGGAGGGGCGATCAAATAGGCAAGCGGTTCACCTTCCCTGATTCCGGCCAATTTGGACAGATAGGAGCCGGTCCGCGATACGACATGGGCATAGTAGGCGTGGCTCCCTTCGGCATTGAGTGAATAAAAGCACGCGCCACCCTCCATCAGTGAAATGGCCGCATCCAGCCCACTGATTACTTCTGCCGGTGTCGCTGCGCCAATGATCCCCAAAAACTCACCGGACAACGGCCCCGAAGCGTGGGCTGATCCTGCATAGAATGATTTGGCGTATACGACCTCCACTGCCGCTTTTTTGGTCGCTTCATCAATCGCTGTGTAGCCGACATCATCGATGCTGGACGTAAGCAATCCCAGGCTGCGAATATGCGGTGGAAGGTCCAGCTTCCCCGCCAGTCCGGCATCCACATTTGGGATGACCCGCACTGCAAGTGGAACAGCCCGAATCGGTTGATCGATCAACTTGTTCACCTCACCTTTTCATTCACGGCGGTAAAACACAAAAAGGCACCTCTGAAGCAGCATCCACTGCTTCTGAGGCACCTTTGCCTGATCATTTTTACTTATCTATTACTCTATAAGGGAATTGTCAGAATTGCAAGCTTTTTTATTTGTTCTCCGTTTTGAATTGTTTCACCAATTCTTGCAAGCTGGCCGCCATTTCGGCGAAGCCTTGCGCATCGCCGGCGATCTGATTAGCCGTCGCTGCTTGCTGCTGGCTCGCCGCGCTCACTTCCTCGGCACCTGCGGATGCCTCTTGCGTGACAGCCGAGATGCTTTCCATATCACCGAGAATCTGCTCACTGTTGCGCATCAGCTGGCTAATCGCGGCATGAATCCGTTGGTTCTGCTCTTCCACGTTTCGCACGCTGCTGGCGATCTCTTCGAATGCACTGCCCGCCTGCTTGACAACGGCCATCCCTTCGCTCATGACACCAACCCCTTGGGACACCGACTGCACAGCCTGCTGACTTTCTTCCTGCGTCTGGCGAATCAGCAGCGAGATTTGTTCGGCTGATTGACTCGTCTCATTCGCCAGCTTCCTTACCTCCTCGGCAACGACCGCAAACCCTTTCCCCTGTTCTCCCGCTCGTGCTGCTTCAATCGAGGCATTGAGTGCCAACAGGTTCGTTTGCTGGGCAATATTGGTGATCATTCCCACGATATTGCCGATTTGGCGGGAATGCAACTCCAGCTTGCCAATAATCTCAGAGGTCTGTTGGGCCGATTGATAAATCTCATCCATCGCCCTTATCGCTTGAACCGCATGGGTTCGGCCTTGCTCCGCGGTATTCTTGCTTTGCGTGGATGCATCGATCACTTCATCCGTATTTCGGGCAATCTGCTGAACCGTGCTGATCATCATGTTGATTTTTTCCGTTGCTTCCGTTACAGATTCGGCAATTTCCGCTGTTCCGGAAGCCAATTCAGCAATCGTTCGCGCGACCTGGTCTGCCGTATGCTTCGTTTCCTCGCTCGTATGGGCAAGACCCTCGGATGACTGCTTGACCATCGCGGTTGTTCCGCTGATTTCACGCACAACGCCCTGCATCCGTTCGATCATGACGTTGAAGTGGTGGCCGAGGCGACCGATTTCATCGCTTGATCGATGCTTCAGCTGGATGGTCAAATCGCCTTTGGCCACCTGCTCGGTCAGCTCGCTCATTTTCGTTACCGGTTTCATCAAACGGGTCATAAAGTAAAAGACGATCAGCACACTGATGACGAGAATCACGCCGGTTGCGACCAGCGCGATGTCCGCCAACGCGGTAAGCTGTTCGGTCGCTTCATCGACATGCGTGCTCATGAACAGCACCCAGCCGGTAATCGGAATCGGCATATAAAAAATTTCCTGCTCAATCCCGTTGTATACATTTTCCGTTGAACCGGTCTCCCCTTTTGCCCCTGCCTTCAGGGCATTTTGCATGGGAGGCTGTTCTTCTTTCAAAATGTTGGCTTTCATGATTTTCTCTTTTTCCTGATTGGCAATCTGCAAGCCGTCCGCTTGTGCCATGAACGCTTTGCCGGTTTTCCCCAGCTTGGCGGTTGTGACCTGCTCGTTGAGTGTATCGATCGGAATCGTTGCCCCGATCAGACCAGCCGTCTTGCCTGAGGCATCAAGAATCGGAGCTGCTATGACGACAATCATTTTGCCGGTCGCTTTGGAAATAAGCGGATTCGAGATCGTAAAGTCCTTTCCTTGCATCACTTCTTGGAAATATGCTCGCTCCTTCACGTTCGTCTTGGCGCCGATCGTTGTCTGCGAATCCCCGTCCGTATTGGCTACGAACAGCATCTCATATTCGG
>JBLNEJ010000479.1:0-5205 GCA_050262535.1 Clostridia bacterium | reverse complement strand
TTTTCGTTTCGCAGGAGATTCAGCAGGGCAAGCTTGCGGTAGCGGCGGCCGGCTGTGCGTTTGGCGGGATTGTGTCCATCTGTGAGCAGGTTTTGATCCTGGTGGAGGAAGTCGCAGACACAACGACTCGAATAGCCCAAGGCTCCACGGAGGTTACGGCCTGTATTCATGAAATGGAAGGGATTGCCGAAAACGCATCGTCTCATGCAGCCCATGTGAACGAGGCGGGAAAAACATTGAATTTGACGATGGACGAAATTGCAGCGTCAGCGGAATCGCTCAATTGCATGGCGGCTGATTTACGAAAGGTGGTCAATCGGTTTACAATCGAATGGTAAACCAAAGGAGGAGTGCTACATGAACGCGCATTACAATCCCGTTTGGGAGATGGACACCGTTTTTGCAGGTGGCAGTGAATCGGCGGACTTCGCCGCATTTTTGGACCAGCTGGAAACAGGCATCGCCGCACTTGGCGAACACGTACATAAAGCGAAAGCTGTGCAGGAAAACGAAAAAGCGAGCGTTTGGCAGGAACTGCTCGCCAACATTCAGGACATTACTGCGCGATTGAAGGAAGCCGGAGCGTTTACCAGCTGTCTGACCGCACAAAACGTGCATGACGAAAATGCGAAGCTGATCAGCGGCCGCCTGAAAAAGCTGTCCGCAGCCTTCGGTGCCGTGCTGAACACGTGGGAAGAGCAGCTGCTCGCCCTTTCTGATGAAGCATGGAGCGAGCTTGTGGAAAGCGAAGCGATCAAGTCGCTGGCATTCCCGTTAAATGAACGTCGCCGCCGGGCCAAGGAGAAGCTGTCGGTTGATCAGGAGATTCTCGCAAACGATCTTGCCATCGATGGCTATCACGCTTGGCAGGATTTGTACAACACAGTGGTCGGACGCATTGCGATCCCGCACGAAGTGGATGGTGAGGTTAAGCAGCTTTCCGTCGGTCAAGCGGCAAACGTCATGCATTCGCCTGACCGTGTGGTTCGTCAGGAGATGTTTGGCAAGTGGGAAGCCGCGTGGGCGAATGAAGCGGATTTGTGTGCGCATGCCCTGAACCATCTGGGCGGCTTCCGTCTGAACCTGTATCGCCATCGCGGCTGGGATTCAGTCATGAAGGAACCGCTCGACATCAACCGGATGAGTGAAGCGACGCTTGACGCAATGTGGGCGGCGATCAACGAAGGCAAGAAAAGCCTCGTCGCCTACATGAACCGCAAGGCCAAGCTGCTGGGCTTGGAAAAACTGGGCTGGGCAGACGAATCGGCACCGGTCGGGAGTGCAACCAAAACGGTTTCCTATGATGAAGCGGCTGCTTTCATCATCGAGCAGTTCGGTCGTTTCAGCCCGAAAATGGCCGATTTTGCCCGCAAAGCGTTTGAACAACGCTGGATTGAGGCAGAGGATCGCCCGGGCAAGCGCCCCGGCGGATTCTGCACCAGCTTTCCGATCAGCAAGCAGTCCCGCATTTTCATGACGTATGCAGGCAACGCGTCCAATGTATCCACCTTAGCGCATGAGCTTGGTCACGCCTACCACCAGCATGTGATGAACGATTTGCCGCAGATGGTGCAAGGCTATGCGATGAACGTGGCGGAAACCGCGTCGACGTTTGCCGAGATGATCGTTTCCGATGCCGCTGTGAAGCATGCGACCAGCAATGAGGAAAAGATTGCCCTGCTGGATGACAAGATCCAGCAATCGGTTGCCTTCTTCATGAACATCCATTCCCGGGTGATCTTTGAACAAAATTTCTATGCGGAGCGGAAAAAAGGGCTCGTCAGCAAAGCAGTGCTGAATCACTTGATGGAGGAAGCACAGAAGGAAGCGTACTGCGGCGCTCTTGCCGATTATCATCCGCATTTCTGGGCATCCAAGCTGCATTTCTACATTACCTCGTACCCGTTCTACAACTTCCCGTACACGTTCGGCTATTTGTTCAGCCTGAGCATTTACGCGCGGGCGCTTGAAGAAGGGGCGTCGTTCGAGCAGAAGTATATCGACCTGCTGCGCGATACGGCTCGCATGACTGTAGAGGATTTGGCTGCGAAGCATCTGGGCGTCGATATCACCAAGCCGGACTTCTGGCGTGCGGCGGTGAAGCTGACGGAGAAAGACGTGGAAGAGTTTTTGCGGATAACGGAATAACGGTGTCACTGATTGTGCTGTCCCGAGAGCAGAGATCGTTCTGCCTTGGGGCAGTTTTTTTCTTGGTTCATGTGGAAAGTGATCGTCCTTTTCCCGGGGGAGCGAGCATATATAACAACATGTATAACATTTGTTAGATGTATAGGACTGATCGTTGGTATAAGATACTGACGTAAACATGATCCAATAAAAGTAGGAAGGTGCCAATGGAAACGAAACAAAGAAACGTTCAAATGACTATTGGTACGGATTGGCTCAGCCCGATACTGGCAACAAAACTATATATACCCGATACCCCGGTCAAGTTGATTTCAAGAATTCGATTGCTCGAAAAAATGAACCAGACGCTTTCCGCCAAATTAACGATTGTTACCGCACCAGCGGGATTTGGCAAAACCACATTGGTCAGTGACTGGATTGCGCAAAGCGATCTCACAGCCGTATGGGTTTCACTGGGTAAAGAGGAAAATGACGCCGTTCTCTTTTGGAACTATGTGATTACTGCACTGCAAGGAATGAAACCCGGGATTGGTCAGCAAATGCTAACGTTGCTGCAATCAACGATGCAGCCAAAGCTGGAAGAAGTGCTGCCTTTGCTAATCAATGAATTGGTCCATCTTCAAGCTCCCTGTATCCTTTTTCTGGATGACTACCACCTGATTGAAGCAGAGGAAGTACACCGTTCACTCACCTTTTTTCTCGAACGTCTCCCAGTGCACATGCACCTGTGTATCATCAGCCGGACGGAGGTTCCATTGCCATTAGGGAAATTGCGGGTGAAAGAGCAGCTGAATGAAATCGACGCCATGGACCTGCGGTTTACGAGTGAAGAGATTTCTTCCTATTGGAATCGCCAGAAGAGTGTGTTCCTTACACCCGATGAGCTTCAATTGCTGGAGGAGAGAACGGAAGGGTGGATTGCCGGGCTGCAGCTTGTTGCACTTTCCAGCAGAGAACAATTGAGTCCCTTTCATGCGATCAAATCCTTTTCTGGCAGTCACCGGTATGTCGTTGATTATCTGATGGAGGAAGTGTTCCAAAATCTGCCGGACGATGTGCAGCTTTTTTTGCTGCAAACCTCCATTCTGGATCGAATGAATAGTTCTTTATGCGCTGCGGTTACCAAAGTGGAAAAAGGTGAAAAATTTCTCGAAGAGCTTGAGTATGCGGGATTGTTGCTGATCCCTCTCAATGAAGGGCGCTTGTGGTATCGCTATCATCACCTTTTTGCCGATTTCCTGCGAGACCGTGTCAAGCAGCTACTCCCGGATCAAATCCCGCTTTTGCATCGCCGTGCAAGCGATTGGTTCAAGCAGAATCACTATTTGACGGAGGCAATCGACCATGCCATTTTGGCTGAAGACTTTGAATGGGCCGCTGAGCTTATCATCAGCGATGCAACCGTCTTTTTTAAACGGAGAGAGCTGACTACCCTCGAACGCTGGATTTCACAGTTGCCTGAGCATGTGGAACATATGCCTGATATGATGGTGATCAAGGGGTGGACCCAATTGCTGCTCGGCAATATGGCAGCCAGCAATCGATGTGTGAAATATCTTCACCAAAGTATCCCTTCCCTTTACCAATCCGCTCCTCCCGGCCAAATTGCACGAATTGTCGAGGAAGTCATGCTACTGGAGCATTTCACTGCACTCTTTCGAAGAGATTCGGAAACGGTGAACAAATCGACGGCTGCCGTGCTGAATCGGGAGGATGTTCACGAAACGCTGGTCCAGATGGATCGGGAACCGTTGCTTCTTGCCGGCATCGAGCTCAATGAAGGACTCCCTTCGGTGTTTCGCGGGTTTGTGGGTTTTTTTGGTAAGCTGAAACAGGCGGAAGTTCACAATACACTTTTCTTTCAACTGCTTGAAAAATATCATCTGCTGCAAAAATATCATTTTGCTGCCAATAACTATACAGCATTAAGCGAGATTCATTACGAGAAAAACGAATTGGAACAGGCCATGAAGCTGGGACTAATGGCGAGCGAATTGGCGTACGAGCAGGGGAATATTGGCGCGTTTGTTCCGACGAGCTTGACAATTGCCCGCATTCATTGGGCGTCAGGGGATTGTAACGGAGCATTCAAGGCAATCGATCATGCGATGCAAGCATTAAACCAGTTGGGGGAATTGCACCTCCATTGGGTTTCTATTTTTGAAGCCTTTTTGGCCCGATGCTACATCATGCTTGCAGATGATCGCCGTGTGGACGATTGGCTTTCTACGCACCGGGGAAATGCGGAAGTCAGCATGTACCAGGATTTTGAGAATCTTACCTTGCTGCGGGCGATGATTTTTAAAAAGGAGTATCACGAGGCATTATGTTACTCACAACGGCTGCGTACCTATGCCGAAACGGAGGATTGGACCGGAAGCCTTTTGGAAATCGGCCTTTTGCAAGCTGTCATTCTTTACGAATTGAACGACATCGACAAAGCGGTTCGTATGTTGCACCAAACCATGCTGCTGGCCGAAAAGGAAGGATATGTCCGAACGATTCTTGACGAACGGCTCTTATTGCACAAGCTGATCGGCAAGTATGTGGAACTGCGAAAAAATCGCCATATTCCAGAGCTGCAGTCCGGGGTGTCATCAAGGTTTGTCGAAAGGCTCATCACAGCAATAGGGGAAGATGAGGCCAAGATGGTGCAAACGGATGGGAGTGTTTCCGAATTGGTTACGGAATCACTTTCACCGCTGACGAAAAGAGAAATGGAGGTGCTCACGCTGCTCGGACAAGGCTTGTCAAATAAGGAGATCGCTGCACAGCTGGTCCTGTCGGATGGAACAGTCAGGATTCACTTGCATCGCATCTACAGCAAGCTGGAGTGTTCCAACCGGATTCAGGCAATCCAAAAAGCAAAAAGACTTCACATACTGTCGTGACAGTACCGTCGGGGAGTGTTCCCTTGACGGTTTTTCTTGTTTCTTTCCACATTTCGTTGTTATATAAAGGTAAGATCGCGATATACTCTTGATACATGAAAAGTGGGAAGGTGCGCAATGATTGCGAAGATCCAGGTTGACCAACAGATTTTGGCTACCAAACTGT
>JBLNEJ010000478.1:0-3875 GCA_050262535.1 Clostridia bacterium | reverse complement strand
GGAGTGTAAGCGGCAGTATTTCTGGTAAACAATGTAACGGCGAAACACATATTTTAATTGATCAAAGGAAAGCACCAATAGAGAATGTTGCAGCAAATCTGAACAATTCCAGCTCAGTATGTCCAGTTACATTTACATTTTTTCGAAAGAATGAAAGTAAAATTGAAAAAACACTCCTTCCCGACAGCGGACTTGGAATCCTGATTCCTGGGCGTGTTGAATTGGTCACGGTTACCTGTGCGATTGGTTCAGATGGCAATAGCTGTTCAGCTTCCGTAGACCTGAGTTTTACGGAATGCGTTTGCTGCAATGATGACAGTACGTGCTGACAGATGACGGTTGTTTGCGTTTCCTCCCGCCTAACACGACGGGAGTTTTTTATTTTCTACTGGTCCTCACTTCTTCTTGCCGACTCCCTTTTCCTTCCCTACAATAAAAGAGAACGCCAGTACGAGGAGAATCAAGATGAACAAAAAAGAGATGGAAAACCAAATCGTTGAAAATTATCAGCGCGACGAGGGCATGATGATTCTTGTCTTTGCCCAATGGTGCGCCAATCACGGCATTGACGCACAGGAATTGTATCGTCGCGCCTACCCGAACCAGAGCAACAATCCGTTGCTTCAGCAAATGATCGAGTTGACCGTGCCCAAGGAGGAATCCGAGGAGATTCCCGATGCTACGCTGCTTGGCGTACTGTCGTTGTTCGGCAACGAAGATTTGGCATTCGTTGTACATGAAGAAATTGAAAAGCGCCCCCGTTAATCGAACCAGATTTCCTTTAACCGTTTGATTCCTGGCTCGATCTTCTCCAGCTCAATTCCGCCGAAGCCGATCAGAAACTCCTTGCGCTCCGGCGGCCACGGCTCAAACCACGTATATGCAGCAGAAGCAATGTTGATGCCCGCCTCCTTCGCTCGCTGCCTCAGCTCCTGTTCCGACTTCGTGCTGTTGATTTTCACGAACAGATGAAGCCCGGCATCTTTACCGCTGATGATCACCTTGTCCCCAAAGTGCTTGCCGATGGCCGCGATGACGGCATCATGCTTTTTGCGATACAGGTTCCGCATTTTGCGGACATGCTTCTCAAAAAAACCGGTTTCCATGAAAAGCTGCATTGTTCTTTGATGCAAGGGGGATGACGACTGTTCAAACAACAGCAAGTCTTGCAGCCGGCGAAACGGTGCAAGCAACCGTCTGGGCAGAACCATATAGGTTATGCAGAGAGCAGGTGCCACCATCTGGGAAAATCCCCCCATGTAAACGACGGGCGCATCGGGAATCAACCCTTGCAGCGACGGGACAGGCTTGCCATGATAACGGAATTCGCCATCGTAGTCATCCTCGATCACGATGCCATCCACCCGTTTGGCCCACTCCAACAGCTCCAGCCGTTTGCTGATCGGCATCAGCATCCCTTTTGGGTATTGGTGGGAAGGGGATACATACGCCGCTCTCACCTGACTGTCATACAGCTCCGCCACAGAAATGCCGTCCTCTTCCAACGAAATCGGCTGCACGCGAAAGCCATGCTGCATAAAGGTTGAACGAAAAAGCGGGTAACCGGGGTTCTCCAGTCCAATTCCCGCCTCGGCATATTCCGTCTTGATCATCATGCACAAAAACGATAGCAGCAAGTACTGATCAGCAGCAATGACGATTTGCTCAGGTGTACAGTCGAGCCCGCGGAATTGTCGCAAATAAGCGGACAGCTCACGGCGCAGCCCACGCTCCCCTTGAGGATCGCCATAAAACAACAGGTCCTTTTCTTCGATCCGAAGCGCCTGATTCGCCAGCCGTCTCCAGATACGGAACGGGAACGCACTGAAGTCATTTTTGGACAGATGAAAATCGTACTCATACGTCCTGACGTCCCTGAGCGGTACGCCTTCATCCGCCTCCACTGACCGTTGTTCCAGATTCTGATACGGCTCCGGCATTTTTTGAACGTAATAGCCGCTTTTCGGTTTGCTGGTAATGAACCCCTCTGCCATCAGCTGTTGATAGGCCAACTCTACCGGAGTCGTACTGATCGCAAGCAAGTCGGCTAACCTGCGGACGGAGGGCAGCTTCGTCTGTTCGGCAAGCCGTCCCGCAGCGATTTCCCCCTTGAGATAGTGATACAGCTGCACATACTGCGGCGTTTTCCTTGTCTGATCAAAAACGGGCATCAACAGCATCGTTATTCCCTCATCTGTCCTTTTCTTTTTGTCAAAACTGCACATTTTCTGATGAGCACTTTTCCTTTATAGTGATTATAGCTTATAAGGGAGGTCACGACCATGAACCAACTGAAACCATCCGGCCCGGTCCGCTTTCTTGAAGGAGAACGCGTCTACCTGCGGCCGATCAATCAAGAGGATACCGAGCTGTACTATCATCAGCTGTTCCACCCGGAAACAAGACGGCTCACCGGCACCCAAAAGCATTTTACAATCGAGCAAATCAGCCGGTATATTGATGCCAAATCGCAGGATGCCAGCACCGTCTTGCTGCTGATCGCCCTGCGTGACAGCGACACCGTCATTGGCGACATCGCGTTGCAAGACATCGACGGGATGAACCGCACCGCCAACATTCGCATCGCTATCGGGGCGGATTATCAAGGGAGCGGATACGGCAGTGAAGCGATGAAGCTGATGCTTGACTACGGCTTTGGCATCCGCAATCTAAACCGGATTGAGCTGAATGTCTTCTCCTATAACGAACGTGCCCAGCATGTATACGAGAAGCTGGGCTTTGTAAAAGAAGGCGTGCAACGGGAGGCTCTTTATTACAACCACGAGTACCATGACTCCATTTTGATGAGCATGCTGCAAAAGGAGTATCGCGCGCGATACTGCTGAAAAGACAAGCATCCCGTCCTTCCTCGAAAGGAGACGGGATGCTTTCGTTTTCCTTATTTCGCTGTAACGCCGCCATCGACAACAACAGCGCTGCCGGTCATTGCAGACGATTCATCCGAAGCGAGGAATACAGCCACATTGGCGATCTCCACAGGCTGAATGGTACGACCAATCGGTTGAAAATCCGAGATGCTTTGCAAAACCGCGTCCCGTCCTCCGAACAAATCCGCATGGGCATCGTTGAAGGTGGTGTCTACAAAACCGGGACAAATGCAATTCACCCGAATCTGGTCCGCTGCAAAATCAAGCGCCATTTGCTTGGTCAGCATATGTATGGCCCCTTTGGAGGTGACGTAGGCAGACAGACGCGGTTCCGCCGCAAAGCTGTTGGCGGACGCCATGTTGATGATCGAACCGCCCCCCGCTTCCACCATCTCCGGAATAAAATATTTGGAGGTGAGAAACATCGACTTGACGTTCACCGCCATGGTTCGATCCCAAATCTCCTCATCCAATTCCACAACAGAGCCGGGCACGTTAATAGCCGCGTTGTTGCAGATGACCGTCGGTACGCCAAACGTCTCCTTGGCGAACGCCAGCATTTTCACCACATCGGCGGCCTTGGACACATCCGCCTGGATAAAGGCAGCCGTTCCGCCCTTGTTCACGATGTCGCGGGCAACCTCCTCGCCTTCTGCCATGACGTCGGTGACGACAACCGCCGCCCCCTCCTCCCCAAAGCGTCGTGCGATCGCCGCCCCAATTCCTCGTGCCGCACCTGTGACTAGCGCAATTTTGTTCAATAATCGCATGTTTTTCTGCCTCCTTGCTGGTATCATAAGTCCCTCTGCTGCTACGTGCATTGCGAAAAATCTGGGTTTTCAGACATTTCCACATAGAAAAACGGCTCGCGTTACCTGTACAAGTATAACACGAAACCGTTTGATTGCCTTAATCCCAATGAAAGGACCGCCAGAAATCGCCCTGCTCATCAATGATGTTCATGATTTGCGCAAACGGGATGCGGAA
>JBLNEJ010000477.1:0-3528 GCA_050262535.1 Clostridia bacterium | reverse complement strand
AATAAAATAAAATCTATTTAAAGCAGGTGACATTTTGATGAAAAGTGTGTCGCAACAATCTATCATCAGGTTGGTCATTTCCATTTGTTTGGTCGTTCTTCTTTTGCCAGATTTGCTTAGTCCTCAAAACGGTTTCGCTGCAGCACGAAAAAAGGATACACGTGTATTCAATCAGCAAACGGTTGAATCAGCAAGTGAAGGTGTGTATGATCTCGCTTTTTCGATGAGCAAGCAGGGGGTGTTTACCGTGAAAGCGAGTGTAGCGGTGACAAATCACTCAAAGGATGATTGGAGTGATCTCGTCTTTTATTTTATCCCCAACATGTTTACAAAAGAAACCAATAAAAAGTTAATAGCGGAAGGCAAGTACCCGTATGCATCGAACAAACCCGGCACGTTTCGGATTCAAAAGGTATCAATTGATGGAAAAAAAGCGAAATACTCACTTGATCACGATACGTTCACGGTGTGGCCGGAGAAAAAACTTTCACCTGAGGAGCGCGTGAAAGTAGATATTTCGTATCAATTTACGCTTCCGGAAGAAACATTTCGTTTCGTGAAAATGAAAGATCATTACTACCTCGCACAATGGTATCCAATGCTTGCCACCTATACGGATGGCTGGAACAAATATGAATATACACCGTATGCAGAAACGTATCATACTGCTCACAGTAACTTTACCGTTAAATATCGGATTCCAAAAGGGTATTCTCTTTTCAGTTCAGCGGATGATGATGCAGCGTTGAATTCGACCAGCGGAACCTTGCGAATGAAAAATGTGAAGGAATTTTTTATCACGATTGGGCCCGACATCAAGACGACAACTGCCAAAATCGACGATGTCGAGATCCGCGTTATCGCCCCAAAAGAATACGCGAAACAGGCGGCTTCCGTTCTGGAAGCCGCAACAAGATCATTTGACTATTTTCAGCAAAAGATCGGGACCTATCCGTATAAACAGCTTGATGTCGTGATGTTAAAGCTGGGCTCTATGATCAATATGGAATATCCGGGGATCGTAACGGTCTCCCCATACTCCGCTTCGCCCATCATTGCTCACGAAGTAGCACATCAGTGGTTTTATGCAACCGTCAGCAATGATCCTTACAAAGAGGCATGGCTTGACGAGGGACTAACGACATTCGCAGAAACGCTTTATTTATATGACGAAGAAAAGCTTCCGGAAAGTCACACGTTCGGAGGATTGCGGTGGGAGGTCGATTGGCTGCGAAAAGAGGGGAAATTGCAACCGGCAAACCTACCTTTTCCAGAATATAACGGTATCGGGATGACGGGATCCACCTATAAGCAGCCTGCTCTTCAGCTTTGGGAGTGGTTTTCGGAGCATGGCGGAGTCGAGGGAGCAAACCGTTTTTTAAAAACGTACTATGAGCAATATGCCTTCAAACAAGTGGATACACATGAGTTTGTGCGTTTTGCCAAGAAAAACTTCAAGATGAGCCACAAGTTTTTTGAAGAATGGTTGCGTCTGTAATCCGATGCAAGCCGGCTCAAAGCAAAAGGGGTGCGTCCAAACGACGCCCCCTTCCTTATGCCTTGTTCATTTTCGCCCGCCACTGACAAATCGTCCCGACAATGCCCTGCGGGAAGAACATGACAGCGAGAATATAGATCGCCCCGAAAAAGATCATCCACCGCTCAAAAATCCAGTGCACCTTGGCCAGATCAGTCAGCCCGGTGTGGGCCAGCAGGATCAGCGCCGCACCGATCATTCCGCCGAACAGCGTGCCCACGCCTCCGATGATCGTCATCAGCAGCGCATCAAGCGTGACATTCGTCGCGAATACCGCTGTGTTGACGAAACGCAGCGTGATCGCGTACATCGAGCCGCTCAGCCCGGCTACGACACCCGCGACGATGCTGGCGATGATTTTATAATGAAGAATCTGGTAGCCGAGCGATTCGGTCCGCTGTTCGTTCTCGCGGATCGCCTGCAGCACCTTGCCCGTCGGCGACTCGGTAAACCGCTTGAGCAGGTAAAAAATCCCGAACATGAAGCCGAGCGCCACGAAATAGAGCGTCATCCGGTCCTTGAGCAAATCGGGAATATAAAACGTGAAGCCGTCGCTCCCTTTCGTCAGGTCGCGCCATTTTTCCGCCAGCACCAGAAACAGCCCGGCAATCGCCAGCGTCAGCATCGCGTAAAAGTGGCTTTTCAGCCGGAGCGTCATCACCCCGATCAGATAGCTGACGATGCCGGTCAAAATCAGCACAACGACAAGCGAGACGAGAAACGCCATCATCGTATGATCCCATCTGCTTAAAAAGATTCCGGTCGTATAGGCACCGATTCCAAAAAACATGGCGTGACCAAACGAGATGATGCCAGTGTAGCCAAGCAAAATATCATAGCTCATCGCGAATACGGCATAAATGAAGATTTGGGTCAACAGGATCAAAGCGCCGCGCGAATCGCTGACAAACGGAAAGCCGATCAGCAAAATCGCGACGATGCCCATCCACAAGCGTGAGGAAGCCATTGTTTTCATCATCATCCTCTCCCAAACAAGCCGGCTGGTCGAAACAGCAGCACGCCGCACATCAGCAGCATGTTGACAGCCAATGCCGCGCTCGGCACGTAATAGGCCATGAACGCGCCCAACAATCCGACCAGCAAAGCCGCAATCGCAGAGCCAAAAATGCTGCCCATGCCGCCGATCACCACCACGATAAACGCCAAAATGCCATAATCCATCCCGATCTCGGAATGAATCACGCCGGAGTATGGCGCGAACAGCATTCCGCCCAAAGCCGCCATCCCGCAGCCGAGCATGAATACGTACAGAAACACTTTTTTGATGTTGATGCCGAGCGCCTGCACCATTTCCTTGTTCATGACGCCCGCCCGTACGACCAGACCGAGCTTCGTGCGCTTCAGCATATACTGGACACCCAGGAAGACGAGAATGCCGACCGCGATCACAAACAGGCGGTATTTGATCAAAATGATGTTGCCGACCATCCAGCTTTGGCTCAAGTAATCCGGCAACTGCACGCTTACCTGATTCGGTCCGAATACGACCTTAATAAATTCATTCATGACGAGCAGCACGCCCAAGGTAATCAAAATTTGCGACATCGTGTTGCCATAGACCGGCTGGACGATGTACTTTTCCAGCAGCCACCCCAGCAAGCCTCCAACGACAATCGCACCCATAATACCGATAAAAAAACTTCCTGATTGCATATAAATCCAGACCCCTGCATACGCTCCCCAGGCAAACAGCGCACCATGGGCAAAATTAAGCACATGCATCAGTCCAAAAATTAGCGTCAGCCCGGCCGCCAGCAGAAAGATCAGGCTGCCCGTGGCGATCCCGTTGATCGTTAAATTTATTAGCACATCCAAGCTGCAACCCTCCTTACGCGATGCCGAGGTATTCTTTTTTCAAGGCTTCGTTCGCCTTCAATTCTTCCATCATGCCAGCGTGCACGGTCCGGCCATCGTCGATAATGTAGTAGCAATCGCCAATGGTGCTCGCCATGTAAAAGTTCTGTTCGACC
>JBLNEJ010000476.1:0-5993 GCA_050262535.1 Clostridia bacterium | reverse complement strand
AGCAGCTGTGTACCATTGTTGTTCATCACGTACAAATAGTCCTGATGATAGAACCCCCCAACTGCGTAGGGTGTCGCATATTCGAGGGGGCTGATCGTCGTGACAAATACAGGCGTGCCTGTCAGATCCCGATTCAGGCGATACAATTCTCCACTTGATTTTACCAGATAGTAAATGTATGGTTCCCCGCTCAGCGATGTGAAGACACCGTCAAGCGAATTGAAGTGAGGAATTGACGTGATATTCATCGAGCGACGCAGCGTATGAGTGGAATCGTATTCCGCGATTTGTCCGTTATTGTTCCGGACAAACGTATCGCTCACGGGATCGTATTGTACGCTCTGTGTGTGGCTTAAAAGCGGAAAAGTGGCTGCATTGGGGATGCTCCACGTATGCGAACCGGTCAGTTCACTCGAGTTGGAACTGTAGCAAAAGCCCTCTTTGTTTGTATAGAAGCTTTTTGTTTTGCTTGCCCCTGTCATCGACAGGTTACTGCCACTTGCCCCTTGCAGCACGTGCAATCCGGCCAAACTTGCCCATAAAGCCATAAAGCCGGTCCCTCCTATTTCAGTTCAATCTTCCCCTGTGTTGCATTGAAAACGCCACCTGTGACCGTAATCGCGCTCAAATCACGGAACGTTTCGATAAAAATATTGGCTGTCACTCCATTCAGCTCAGCCTGCTTGATCGTTTCCAGCTCAATCAAGGCATCGATCATGTTGCGTTCGGTATGCGTCAGCCTACGCTGTAGCTGATCGATTTCCACTTGCTTTCGCTGCAGGTCCGAATCGATAAGGTCGAAGTTTTCGTTTATTTTCAGTGCACCGTCCCGCAAGCTGTCAGGTGTATTCTGGTCAACCGAAATTCGCTCATTGACAAGTGCCATTCAGGATTCCCCCCGCCTTTTAGGATGTGTGGACCATCAGGTTGCGCGCTCTTGGCGTCAGCATCGGCTCCGAGCTGCTCTGCTTAATGCGTACGCGCAACGTTGTCGCTGGCGTGTCGAGTTTCACCTGGAATTTCACCCGCATAAACTCTTCATCCATCTTGCCTTGTGGGATCGCTGCACCTGAGGAACGCCAGTTTTTCCCATCATCAACCGTATACTCGATAAACTGGGTTGTTCCTGATGGAGAACTCATATCGAGATAGATGGTGATATCGGTAAAGCTTTGCTCGCTTGTGATCTGACGGCTTACGTACATCCCTTCATTTTTATACTTCATCGCAACAGTGCTGACTTGCTTCTGCAACACGGGAGAAGAACCTCGCCCTCCGCCCTCTGTCTGGGACTGCAACAATGCCCGTATGTAAATTTCGGTTGCGACCTGCGCCAATTGGGTAACATCCTGTCCTGCCAGCGGAAACCAGGTGATCGAATCAAGCGAGTACTCCCAACGAATGTCGGATCGCTGCGGTACGATTTGGCTGGCAGCCAGGATCAGGTGGGTCATCTTGTTCACATTGATTTTGGCAAAATACAGCTCCGATTTCTCGGCGAATTTCGCGCCGTATAGCCTAAATTTCAGATCCATATCCTGATGGGCCGTCCAGGCCGATCCGTTGGACGATGAGAAAAGCAGTCCGATATCATAAGGCTGGCGCGATACGACCTTTTGTGTCGTCAAATCCTTGTTCCCCATCCGCGCCACATAGGCACGGTAATTGGCGGATGTTGTCAAAATGACGATCGCATATTCGACATTTGCCTGCAGCAGCACCGGATCAGGAAACGTGACACGGGTAGGCACCGTTCCGTTGTTGGATGTTTTGACCTCCCAGCCTTTCAAGACCCGAGACGTCATCACGTTCATTGACGGGTAGCCATTGGTGACCTGACGAATTTGAACCGTCAAATCGGCATCATCGTCCTGTGTGGCAAAAAACAGATCCAGACCTGTCAGAAAGCGCTCATCTGTCAAAAGAAAGGTTTGGGCCAACGGATCGATGGGACGCCACCAAGGAATTTGCCAAAAGGTTTGTTCCACGATCTGTTTGCGCCCGATTCCCATATAGGAAGCCTTGGCTTCATTTTGAATCGTCACTGGTTGTCACCCTCTTCTTAGTTCTCATTGTTGTTCCAGAATCGTACTTCGCGAGTCCCTGTCCGAATCTGGGCTGGGATCATGAACGTGCAGGCAAATCGCCCATTGGCATCCGCCTTCATGGTGCCATTCAGTGATCCTGACTGTGAACCGGCAGCCGGGATCAAATGAACCGGAATACCATCAAAGGTGGCATGTATGTTGGTCGCATTCTTCGTGAAGCCTTCTGCTTGCACCAGGACGGAACGGACTCGGATAAACGGTACATATTCATCGAGAATGACCCGTGTTTCGGTTCGGCCGTTATTCCACCAATCCCACCACCAGCCCCAAATGTACCTGGTAATAACGGTCTGCTCCAACCAAATATCGTGGGAAGGCGTCAACCGGATTGTCGCCATATTTCCAAAAACCTGATACGGGTTCACGTTCATCGACTCGGTGGCATTCGCCTGATCGATCAGCACTTCCTCGGTATAGTTGATCGTGAGAAGACGTTCATGCAGACGGACGGTCGATTTTTGCGTATCGATTAGTAGGTCGAAGAAAGCGTCCTCTACAGGGAGCTGCAAACTCTTGGTGCGTGGATCAATCATGGCAGCAAATTTTACATCTCCCAGATCCGCTCGGGCAAAATTGGTGAAGTTGTCGGTAAAGATTCCTTTTTTCACAACGGACGGGTCTGCATATTGAGCGGCGCGATCAAGATCGTTGATTGCCTGGTTGTATTCCGCCCGCTCCAATCGATCCAGCAGGGATCGCAGCTCCAGCATCGTTAACCGCTTCGGCTTCCGATTGGTGACGACCGCCTGTGCGCTGTTCGGCGGGTAACTGATTTCGCCAAGTTCCAAGACGTCAGGAGGAGATGTAGGTGTTGGCGGCTGCATTGCGCTTTGGCCTCTGACCACCTTGATGTTTCCGTCGGCGGTCAAGTAATACACATCGATTCGAGGCAGATAAAATGTGTATTCAACCTGAACCTGTGTCTGGTTAACAGGCTTGGCGCCGCCAGTCAAAAAGACAAGCTGGCCATCCTCCAACGCGATATCCTCACCCAACACCAACTTTTTGTTAAAGGTGTACGTGACCTTGTAGCTCGTTCCCGCCTCCGGTTCCTTGCCTGCAGGCTTCCAGCTGATCCGATCCCCCTCCTGCTCAAAGTCGACGGCTGGCTGATAGGTGATGGTGCCATCCCCGGTAACGCGGGTAACGTTGATAATGTCGACAACCGGACGGTTTTCCAGTGAATCGGATGTTCCCGGCATGTTGCCTCTGGTTACCGTTTGCTCGACCTGAACGATGGCGGAGACGTTTACCAGTTCTTTGACCGGCTGCGAGTGAAGCTTGTATTTCGTTTGGGTTGACGAATATTTTTTTAGCTCATTTTTGACTGTCTGGAATTCCTTTGCTTTCGGGACGACAATCCGCTCCGGAATGAGCTTGGAGATTTCATATCCTTGTACATACGCCTTGCCAGCGTCAATCACAAGGTTGAGGTGGTCTTCATCATCGGCAATTTCTTCCATGAAACCATCCATCCCGGAGACGAGAAAGTTGCCGCTCGTATCATGGGTTCGACGTGCCAGTACTGGCGTGAATCCTTCCAGATCCTGCGGAATTTTCGGCGTGGCCAGTACACCGTCGATCAGACGATACATCTGGATCGCTGTCGGATTGTTGACGACCCATTTCGGTTTTGCGACCAATCGATCTGCACCTGGCATCCCATGGTTCGAATAGCCGATCGCCGGGTCCAGCAGGTCGGGCTCATGCTCATAGGTGATCACCTGATAATCAACCTTGAGCCCGATCAGCTCCTCACCCGCTGCTGTGATGGAAAGGGTCTGCTCATCGACTTTCAGAATCATCCCCTCCACATAGACGCGTGCCGGCGATATGATCAGTTCTTTGCTCGTTGGATTGATCCAGAGCTGCCCGCCTTCCAGCACGTTTCCCGTCCCGAAGATGAAGTCGCCAAACTGCTTGTCGCGATGCAAGGACAGCGACTGCATCTCATTAAGCTCAGCCGATTGCAGGCGTCTTCCGCCTACTGCCAGAACGGAAACCCACGAATGCTTTTCAGGATCAAACCGGTTGTGATAAATCGTTTTCGCCATGTGGACACCTCCCTAAAACTCGATGATAAAATCGATGGATTCTTTCTGATTGGCTTCTCGGGTAATGGGCGAACGATTGTTAAGTACAAGCAGGTAACCGGGATCGATTACCTCTTCAGGTTTGACTACCTGCTGGTTCACAAGCACAGTCTCCTTTGGTTGCAGTCCTGCCCAAACCCCTGTTTGACGGAAGGTTTTCAGCGGGAATTCATCGTATGCAAGCCACGCTTGCACATAAACCCAGCGTGCGTCCAGGGCCTTGCCCTCCTCGAGACTGACCGCTCGCCAGTTTTGGTTCATTTGTTGAATCGTGCCGGCGTCATCCGGTACGACCAGCGTAAGCAGATCCGCTCGCTTGTATCCGATCGTTTCCTGCATAGTGGATTGATAGACAACGGGTGGAACCGTCTCTGCTGCACCCCAGGGCTGCTCCTTTCCCACTCCGATCCAAACACTGCCGTTTTTCACCAGCTGAATGGCTTCATAGGTCCGCAAGCCCTTCACATCACTTGTAAAGCTCGCCATGTTACGGAGTACCTCCTGAACGTGTTATGGTGGATTGCTGTACGGTAAACTCTTCTGTCAAAAACGTATGCGGATCGGTAAAAAAAACATTGGGTGACCACCACGCCCGCCTGCGCATGCGGACCGATTGGTAACATTGCACGGAATGGGTGGATTGCCGTCTCACCGCAGGACCGCTCAACTCCTCATCCAGCCTTGAGGGAAATTCATAGCCGACATGGAACTGGCTCGAATGGTGTGCCATTCCACGGGGAGGTTTTGCTTTCATTCGCAATGCCAGCGCAAACAAATACTGAAACCCGGCAAGTCCCATCAGTCTGACCAGTCCTTTTGCGAACGAATGGGTGTCCAGAGGTTTCTCATGCTCATAATCGGGCAGATCCTCGATCACTGTCCGAATAACCGTCGTCAATGGCATATACTCCTTCCCATCTGCCATGACGCCGAACTCCGATAACGTCGCCCCGTCCTCCGGCATCGCGCGAAACGTCTCAAAAACAGAAAGACCCTTCATGTGAAGAGACTCCACACTCAGGGTTCCCGATGAACTGAGGAGAGCCAAAAGCTCCTCCTCCGTTTTCACCCCGTATTCTTGCTTCCACAAATCAATTGAGGCTGGACTGAGCATCTTGACAAAAAACGCCCGCCACAATGTCCGATCGACATCGGGCATATACTGTGCAACCACATCCATGATCGCATTCATCTGCCGGCTTTCCTGGTAATAAGTCGGAAGGTAGTTTTTCAGCGTTTCGTTCATTGGATCGTCACCACCGGCTGAATGGAACTGTCACCGTGCAAATCAACGGGTTCGGCCGGTCTGATGACAACGGCATCGGAAGCACCGGCATTGATCAACGCGGCGATCACCTTGGACGGATAAATGGTGCCACCTACCCCGATTGTCCGCGTATAGGAAAGGATCGAGGATAGTGCCACTTCCCTTGAGATTCCTTCGACTTTGACCGTTATATCGACCTCTTGCTGATTCAGCTTGCGTACACGAACATCGACACCGCTTGGCTTTTTCTTGTCGAGGAAGCTTTGCGTCTGTTCGATAAGCTGCTCGATTTGGGACTCATTTCCGCCGATCACGACGTCAACGGAGCCGATTCCGCGTGCTTTGTCGATCGACTTCGCATAGGTGACGCCAGTAACGGTTAACGCCCAGCGTACATAATCGGAGGTTGTTCCGCCATGTTCCGGATTGCGTTTTTGATAAAGAATCCGGCTGCGCAGATCCTCATCGGTCTCCAGATTCATTCCAAATCGAGCCGGCTCAGGGTTTGTCACCTGTTTGATGTCG
>JBLNEJ010000475.1:0-3403 GCA_050262535.1 Clostridia bacterium | reverse complement strand
CTTCCACATGATAAAAGCGACCTTCCTGCAGAATGCGCAGCTTGTTGATATCGGTTACAGATGGATCCGAATAAATAATGCTTGCTACTTTGTCCTCAACCTGGCGTGGAGCGGCTACGCCGATCAGACCGACCATGTTGTCATAACCCACTTTGAAGGCGACCCCAATCATCAGGCACCCGATCAGAATCGTGGCAATCCCGTCAAAGTAAGCGAACGTCGTAAATGCTGATATAGCTACCGCGATCAAAGCAAACAACGCGCCTAACGTTGCAACGACGTCCTCATAAAAAACGAGGCGTGTTGGCGGTGCCGCTCTGCCAACGTTCCGCAGAGCGGCTGAAACGAATCCGCCTTGCTTCACGTCCGCTTGCGTTTCCTTTACGATTTCTTTCATCGCCTTGACGAGTACATAGCCATCTACGCCGACCGCGAGCAAGAGGACAATCAAATTCAGCGTCACATGACCGGCTGCTGCCGGATGCGCGACCAGATGGAATCCTTCCAGGATCGTCTGATAAGCCATAATTGACACGACAATCACCGCGATCATGCAAAAAATATTGACCCCCCTCCCAAACCCGGTCGGAAAGCGACGGGTTGGTGCTTTTTCTGCAAGCACGCTTCCGGTAAACACAAAGCCCTGGTTGACGGCATCAGCTACGGAATGCATCGTAGACGCGTACATGGCTCCGCTGCCGCTGAGATAGGCTGCAGCTCCTTTCACGATTGCCAAGCCCGCATTCCCGATTGCAGCGGTTCCTGAGGACGTGTTTCCCTTTTTCAACAGCTGCCAGAACGTTCCCATGACCTGTCTCCTTCTTTCACGTTTTTTCTTTAGTCTTTCCAAACAAAAGCAAAGAACCCATCTCTTTCCCGAGATGGGTTCTCGATTTTCTTTCGCTCTACATATCTCGCATGACAGGCGGCAATTCCTTGAAGCCCTTCGTTTTTACGGCTGCCAAAATGATTCCGATGACCATCCAGCTTGTCCCAACTGCGAATGTTGGCCAGTCGAAGCCGAGCCAGACATAACCGATGACCAGGAAGCCCAGCCACGGGAACAGGAAGTAATGGAGAAAACCCTTCGCGTCCCGCTTGCGTTTTTTCAGATAGAAATACACAAACACGCTCAAATTGAGAACCATAAACGAGGTTAACGCACCGAAGTTGACGAGTTGGATAATCGTTTCGATCGGCATCCACAGCGCGATGAAAAAAGAGACCGTACCGACGAAAATGGTAGCGTTGAACGGCGTTTTGTATTTCGGATGGATTTTGCCCAGAAAACCGGAGAATGGCAGCAGCTTGTCCCGGCTCATCGAATAAATGATCCGCGAGATGGCTGATTGAATCGCTAAGGCATTGGCGATCCCGACTGCTGCTACCGCGATCAGGATCAGCAGATAGTAAAGGAACTCTCCGCCTACTTCTTTGGCGATATCAAAATAGGCCATGTTCGGATCAAGATTCGTGTAATCCGGATGGGCCAAAGCAGCCAAATACGTCTGCACCATGAAAATCAACCCGATCAGAACAAGAGTCGACACGGTCGCGCGCCCTACGGTTCTGCCAGGATTTTTAACCTCCTCAGACAAGGTGGAAATGACGTCAAACCCTAGGAAGCCGAGAACAGCAATCGATGCGGCGCTCGCTATGAACCCGAAATCGATCTTGTCCGCCTGGAAGAGCGGTGCCAGCGAGAAACCGCCTGCTCCATGCCCGTCGATGAAAACGAACTTGTACGCGAATCCCAAGAAAATAACCAGTACACCAATTTCCAAAAATAGAAAAACCTTGTTTGTAGTCGCGGTCAAGCTGATCCCCCGAGCGGTAACAAACGTATTAATCCCAAGAAAAAGAAGGATGAGGACAAAGGACGGTACGGAAGGAATAATACTGCTCAACCAACTTGCTGAAAACGCGGTCAACAAGGCGGGCGCCATCAAATAGTCAACGGCAATCAGCCAACCGGTAACAAAACCGACATGGGGATTCAAGCCGCGTTGCACATAGGAATAGACAGAGCCCGCGATGGGAAACTCATTGCTCATTTTGCTGTAGCTCAGCGCGGTAAACACCATGGCGATAACACCTACGAGATAGACGAGCGGGACCATCCCGAACGTCTCGTGTGCAATCATTCCATAGACTTGAATCGGAGCGATCGGCAGCATGGTGATCAAACCGTAAATGACAAGATCTTTAAACGTCAACGCGCGTTTGAGCTCCTGCTTGTAGCCCATATTGGTGACAGACTCTGTTGTCTGCATTTCCACTGCGGGATTGGACATGTACGGCACCTCTTTCTCTCTGGAATAGGCAAGGCAATACAACCTCCGAGGAGGTGTGGCGTTACTCGATAGTTAACGCCACATATTTCAGCTCCATATACTCTTCTAACCCTTGATGCCCGCCTACTCGCCCGATCCCGCTCTCCTTGACACCGCCGAACGGCGTCTGCGGATTGGCCAGCGAGGTTCCATTGATGGCCAGATTCCCGACTTCCAATCCGTCGATCATACGGAACATCCGCGCTGCGTCTTTGGTAAACACGTACGCGGCCAGGCCATACGGGGTATTGTTGCATCGTTTCAACACGTCACTCTCGTCGGTAAAAGAGAGCACCGGAGCAACCGGCCCAAAAATTTCCCTTCGGGTCAGCTCCATGTCCACATTTACATCGTCAAGCAAGGTTGGCGCATAGAAGTAGCCATCCGCAAGCCCATTCTCGGTCAAGCGCCTTCCCCCAACGACAAGCTTGGCTCCTTTTTGTACAGCATCGCTGACGAGTGTCTCTACTTTTGCCAAATAACTCGGATCAATCATCGGGCCGATTTGTGTGCCTTCTTCAGTGCCAACCCCAACCTTAAGGGTGCGAATCCGTTGCGCAAGCTGCTCAACCAGCTGCGGTCGGATCGATTCATGGGCATAGATCAAGTTGATACCGTTGCACACCTGGCCGCAGTTTTCAAATTTGTTGCTCATGATCGCATCGACGGCCTTGTCGAGATTGGCATCAGGAAATACTACGACAGGTGCGTTTCCGCCCAATTCAAGCGTCAGCCGCTTCACATTGTCTGCCGCCTGACGCATCAGGATTTTGCCGACTTCCGTAGAACCCGTGAAGCCAATCTTGCGTACGCGCGGGTCAGCTGACAAGGTCGAACCGATCTCTTCCGCAATCCCGGTCACCACATTGGCAACCCCTGCAGGGATTCCGGTTGCCATCAGGTGATCCATGAGCGCGATAGCAATCAGCGGTGTCTGCTCGGCTGGCTTTAGCACGAACGTGCAGCCGGCAGCAAGAGCGGGTGCTACCTTGCTGGCCACGATGGCTCCCGGGAAGTTGGCCGGAGGAATCAGCCCGACCACGCCGATCGCTTCCTTAAATACCATCAAC
>JBLNEJ010000474.1:0-3881 GCA_050262535.1 Clostridia bacterium | reverse complement strand
CAAACAGGCGGTCCAGGAGGCGGACATCGTCTTGCTCAATGCAGGCTCCTCTGCAGGGCGAGAGGATTTTACCGTACACGTAATCGAGGAACTTGGCGAGGTGCTGACGCATGGCGTTGCCACCCGTCCGGGAAAACCGGTTGTCGTTGGAATCGTCGAAGGGAAGCCGGTAATCGGGTTGCCTGGATATCCGGTTTCTGCCTACTTGAACATGGAATGGTTTGCAAGACCGCTGATCCATCATTATTTCGGGCTGATGGAACCGCAGCGGCAAAAGGTACAGGCGATTATCGGCCGGCGGATTGTATCCGTCATGGGGGCCGAAGATTTCATCCGGGTGACGATCGGGTGCATCGACGGCCAATACATTGCCAACCCGCTGACACGTGCGGCTGGTGTAACGATGTCGATGGTACGGGCGGATGGACTGTTGCGCATCCCGCCTGGTCATCTAGGATATGAACAGGGGGAGACGGCAGAGATTGAGCTGTACCGGCCGCTCGAACAAATCCAGACAACCATCGTCGCTACCGGCAGCCACGATTTGTCCATGGATGTCCTTCATTCGTTGATCCGTCAAATGAATCCGAACCAGTTCCTGATTTCGTCCCATGTGGGAAGCATGGGGGGCATTCTGGCAATCCAGAAAGGCGAGGCACATATGGCTGGCGTGCATCTATTCGACGAGGCGACCGGAACGTATAACCAGCCGTATATCGAAAAATACGTTCGCAACCGTGACATTGTGCTCGTACAGCTTGTGTATCGCCAACAAGGATGGATCGTCGCTCAAGGCAATCCGCTGCAAATCCAGACAGTGAACGACATCGCCAGAAAAGGCGTCACCTATATCAATCGCCAGCGAGGAGCCGGAACCCGCTTGCTGCTTGATTATTTGCTCAACAAGGCATCGGTGAGCCGAGAGGACATCTACGGGTACTCCCGTGAAGCCGTGTCACATTTGAGCGTGGCGGCTGCTGTTGCCGGGGGCACGGCCGATGTCGGGCTGGGCATCTATTCCGCCGCTGTGTCGATGAAGCTCGATTTTATTCCGGTTGCAGAAGAGCGGTATGATCTTTTGATGAGCCGCAGCTTTTATGACAGTCGCGAAGGGCAAGAACTGCTTGCCTTGATCCGTTCGCAGGAATTTGCACATCAGGTCGAAACATTGGGTGGCTATAGCTGCAGGGATTCAGGTACAATTCTATATACAACCTCACCACTTTGAGAATGTAAAGGAGAGTGATCATAGTGCAAATAGAGCGATACGATTCACGAAAGCGTCCTCTCCGAGATTTGCGTATTTCTGTCACGGACAAATGCAATTTCCGCTGTCAATATTGCATGCCTGCCGAAATTTTCGGGCCCGACTACCCGTTTTTGCCGCAGAGCAAGCTGCTTACGTTCGAAGAAATTACACGGATAACCGGTATCTATACATCACTTGGCGTTGAGAAAATTCGTATTACCGGCGGAGAGCCTTTGATGCGAAAAGACTTGCCTGTTTTGATCAGCATGATCAAGCAGGTCGAGGGTGTGCGAGACATTGCGATGACGACCAATGGTTCGCTGTTGGCCAAGCATGCAGCCGCTTTGAAAGAAGCAGGGTTGAATCGGGTGTCGGTCAGTCTCGACAGCATTGATGACGAGAGATTCGCCAAGTTGAACGGGAGAGGCTATCGGGTTGAAGCGATTTTGGAGGGCATTGAAGCCGCCTCTGAGGCTGGGCTCGGGGTCAAAATCAACATGGTTGTCCAGCGCGGGGTGAACGACCAGGATATCTTGCCGATGGCTCGTTATTTTCGTTCAAAAGGATATATTTTGCGATTTATCGAATTCATGGATGTGGGAAATACAAATGGCTGGAAATTGGATCAGGTCGTCCCGAGCAGCGAGATTGTTCGCATGATTCATGCAGAGATGCCGTTGGAACCGGTGAACCCGAACTACTACGGGGAAGTTGCTTCACGATACCGGTACCAGGGCACGATGAATGAAATCGGTCTGATCTCATCGGTTACACAAGCATTTTGTTCGACCTGTACGCGGGCTCGTCTGTCAGCTGAAGGGAAAATGTACAATTGCCTGTTTGCCTCGGCGGGGACCGATTTGCGTGAACCGCTGCGATCGGGGAAAAGTGATGAGGAGATACGCGGGCTGATTGAAAGCGTATGGCAGCAGCGGGATGATCGGTACTCCGAGGTGCGGCTGAGCAATACACCCGGCCTGCCCAAACGGTCGAAAGTGGAGATGTCTCATATCGGGGGATAGAACGGAATTCCATACGGAAGCATGAAAAGGGGACCTGCGGTATCGACAGATCCCCTTGTTTTTATCCTTGATCGGCAGGAGCTAGCGGATTCCAAGGACCTTGCTGGTGGCCCTTCCATTCGCTGCCGTCCTCCCAGATTTCTTTTTTCCAGATCGGGACGATTTGCTTCAGTCGTTCAATGGCATAGCGCCCTGCTTCAAACGATTCGTTGCGGTGCGGAGTGGCTACCGCGATGATCACAGCGATGTCCTCGATAGCAAGATCACCGATACGATGGTGCATGGCAACCTCTGCTTGCGGCCAGCGTTCCTGGATTTCCTGTGCGATCTCTTTCATCTTCTGGATGGCCATCGGTGCGTAAGCCTCATAGGAAAGCGATACGGTGCGCTGACCGTGTGTGAATTCACGTACGGTTCCGACAAAGGTGAGCACTGCTCCTGCTCGGGGGTTTGATACAAGTCTTACGAGCAAATCAGCAGAAAGCGGTTGGTCGGTGATGGAAAACCGCGGCTCCTCTCCACCGCTGACCGGGGGGAGAATGGCAATTTCATCGCCTGCCTGGATAACGGTCGAAGGGGAGGCATATTCCTGGTTAAGCGAAACAAAGCAGCTGGCAAGCAGCCCGGACAATTCCGGATGCTGAGAGCCGATCTCTTCCAGCAGCATATGTACAGTGGCATGATCCGCGAGAGTGACGAGTAGTTCACGACGGTTTGCCCGTTCTGCGAGAGCAGCGAACAAGAGAACTTTTACTTGCATCTGCATTCTCCTTTATGGATGAATTATACTAGAGGAACAGAAGCTTGCGTTTTTCAAGTGAGAGAAGCGCGATGAAATCGTATACATTGACAATATCACAAGATTGCTTGCGTTAATAGATGCAAGATCGGTGAAAAGAGCCGGATGGCAGGAGGAGAAGCATGACAGATCATTTGACGCATTTTAATGAACAAAACCGGGCAAAAATGGTAGATGTGTCCGACAAGGATGTTACCAAGCGGGTAGCGGTGGCACAAAGCCGGGTACAGATGAAAGCGGAGACGATGCAACGCATCCGAGAAGGGACGATCAGCAAGGGGGATGTGCTTGCAGTCGCACAGGTCGCGGGGATTATGGCAGCCAAACGGACGTCCGACATAATCCCGATGTGCCACCCGCTGCCATTGACCGGAATCGATATCCGCTTTGATTATGAAGGGGAGGATACCCTATTGATTGAGGCGGAGGTCAACACGACGGGGAAAACCGGCGTGGAGATGGAAGCTTTGACAGCTGCCAGCATCGTTGGCCTGACGGTGTATGACATGTGCAAGGCGATGGACAAGGGAATGGTGTTAGGGCCTACATACTTGGTGAGCAAATCGGGTGGGAAAAACGGAGATTTTTCACGTCCGGAAGGCATGTAAAGAATGAGCGTTCAAAAGAAATGGCAAGAGGAAGCGTCGCAT
Source organism: Clostridia bacterium (assembly GCA_050262535.1). Lineage (GTDB taxonomy): Bacteria > Bacillota > Bacilli > Brevibacillales > Brevibacillaceae > Brevibacillus_D. The sequence goes on along the minus strand of JBLNEJ010000474.1, from coordinate 161 downwards.
GCAGAAAAGCCGAACGCGAGAGGTCAGTCTTGGCTGCTGCTTGTCACAGCCCTGTTTCTCGTCTCCATCAATTTGCGTCCGGCGATTACCTCAATCGCGCCCATTTTGGAGCAGATTCGTGAAGATCTGATGATGAGCAGGCTGCAAGTAAGCTTGCTTAC
>JBLNEJ010000473.1:0-2624 GCA_050262535.1 Clostridia bacterium | reverse complement strand
AAGTTCCGGGTGGGTTTTCAACCATACCTAAGTATACGCTTGCATGTGAAAAAATTACCCGTTCGGCAGAAAACAAAAAAGCTGCCCATTCGGACAGCTCTTCCAAACCATTATCCTTGGTTGTTGTTCTCGGAGGACATCAGCGAAACAGGGCGCTGAGGAGTAAACGTAGAGATTGCATGCTTATATACAAGCTGTTGTTTTCCTTCACTATCAATCACAATGGTAAAATTGTCAAACGCTTTAATGTAGCCGCGTAATTGAAATCCATTCACCAGATAAATGGTAACTGCAATATTTTCTTTGCGCAATTGATTCAAAAACGTATCTTGAATGTTGATTGTCTGTTTCATGAAAATATACCTCCTACAAGGACTTGTATTTTTATATATTCGGCGTACGGGAAAACTTTCCTGCCAGAGTTTGGGTAATAGTTGTGAATACCTCTCGCTCATTGCTTGGTTCCGTCACATCAAACCAAACGATTTCTGGCATTCTTCGAAACCACGACAGCTGCCGCTTTGCAAAGTGACGCGTCCGCTGCTTGATGTCGTTGATCGCCTTGTCCAGCGTAATTTCTCCGTACAGATAGGGCACCAGTTCTTTATAGCCAAGGCCCTGCATGGCGGTACTGTTCGGATCGTAGCCGAGATCCAGCAACTGGCGAACTTCCTCAACCAATCCCGCCTCGATCATTTTTTCGACACGCCAATTGATGCGTTCATACAGTTTGGCACGGTCCATCGTCAAGCCAATGATGACCAGATCATATGCGGAGGACTCCGCCCGATGCTGGTAATCGGCCATGCGGCTTCCCGTTACCTCATAAATTTCAATGGCACGGATGACACGCTTCACATCGTTCGGATGAAGCCTGGCAGCGGTTATCGGATCAACCTCCGCCAACCGACGATGCAGCACCTCGACACCTTCGATTTCAGCCAAGCGCGTAAGACGTGCGCGCAGTTCTACGTCTTGTGACGTTTCCGCAAATTCGTAAGCGTGTGTGACTGATTGTATGTAGAGACCCGTCCCTCCGACGATAAACGGAATCCGTCCCCGGCCGTTGATCTGGGTGATGAGCCGTTTCGCCATCTCCTGAAAAATGGCAACCGAATATTCTTCATCCGGATCAACAATATCGATCAGGTGATGGGGGACCAATGCCATTTCTTCTGAGGAGGCTTTTGCCGTACCGATATCCATCTTTCGATACACCTGCATCGAGTCGCCCGATATGATTTCTCCATCGAACGCCTTTGCCAGATTCAGGCTTAATGCTGTTTTCCCGACAGCGGTAGGCCCTACAATGACAACCAGCTTTTCGTTATTCGACATGTTCACTCCCCTCCACCAATCTCTCTAAAGCTGTAAACGGCTTGATGCTCCCGTTTGCGAAAAGGCGTGAAACCGAATCGCTCATACAGTGTACCTGCGCTACCTTCTTTCAGAACAACCCTTCGCCTTGCAACACGAAGTGCTTCCGTCACAGCTTCCATCGAAAGCGTCTGCGCATTCGCGTACTGTCGTATACCGCTGATCCCATCGGATGCTTGCACGGTCGATTCAAACATCGGGTCAAAATACACCACATCAAACGACCTGTCGGGACATTTGCGCAGTGCATCAAGATGCTGTGCCTCCATCACCTTCACTCTTCGCATGGCAGCGAGCAATGAGTCAGAGCCATCCGACCAATAGCGCAAACCATCCGCAACCAATCTGGCAATAATCGGCTGCGATTCGATGCCGACAACTCTTCCACACTCACCCGTTGCATGGGCGAAAACAATCGCATCAGCACCCAAGCCCAATGTCGCGTCAAGCACTTCGTCACCTGGTTGAATCTGGCAGGCAGAAAGCATACTATCAGTATCGCCGCGCTCCAATCGCTTTATACGAAAGGCAGCAGTGTTCGGGTGAAAAAAGAACGGGGACTGCCCCGGAATTTCCAGCCGCGCTCCTTTAGCGGAAACAACAAGAATCTTATCATCGTCATAGTACTTTCGCAATTGGTTTAATGATTTTTCTCCCCTGTTTACAAGAGGGAGGGCAAATGTGTCGGCAAGCTTCACCGCATGCGCAAGCGTAGCCTCGGTCGGGGAAAGTCCCGTCGTAATGATCATGATTCCTACATCACCCGCTTGAACAGTTTTTCCAGCTCATAGGACGAAAAATGAATGATGATCGGCCTCCCATGCGGGCACGTAAACGGGCTGGTCGTTGTCCGCAATCGCTCGAGGAGCGCTTCCATCTCCTGCTGCGTAAGAAACCTGTTCGCCTTGATCGAGGCTTTGCAGGACATCATGATCGCAGCCTTCTCACGCATGCTGCGAATTTCAAAAGCTGCGCCGTCCCTGGCTTCCAGCACGAATTGAACCAGTTCATCAATCACATCGAGCTCCGTCCCTTCGGGGAACCAGTGTGGATGTGCACGAACGAGAAACGTCCGATTGCCGAACCATTCGATTTCCAAGCCGAGTGAAAGCAGGATTTCCAGCCTGCCTTTGAGCTTCGCTTCCTCCTGCGCCGTACATTCCACCGTATGCGGGAAAAGCAACAGCTGGCTGGCAACACTTTCCGACTTCAGTTTTTCCATAAAATACTCGTAGAAAATCCGCTCC
>JBLNEJ010000472.1:0-3450 GCA_050262535.1 Clostridia bacterium | reverse complement strand
CAGCGCTTCCCTGGATTTCCCGTCCTTGACCAGCTGGATTTGGGTGTCAAAGTGCGCGAGAAGCAGCTTTACTTGCGGATACGCCTTATTTTCAATCAAATCCTTCATGATGGGGTGATGTTCCTCGAACTGGCGGATCAGCTTCAGGTCTTTTTCCAGCTCGGAGATTCCCAGGAAATACGGCTCCAGATATTCCTCCCGTTCCATCAGCATGTAGCCGCGCACCCCTGTTTCGATCTGGATCAGGTCGGTGTACAGATCGCGGGCTGCCTCCCCAATTACCATGGCATCCAGCACAATTTCATCGCTCTTTTTCTCCATAATCATGCTTTTCCAATAGCTCATTGCCCCGGCACTTCCCATCACGAGAAAAATAACCGCAAACGCCAACCCGATTTTTGCCTGCACCGTAAACCGCATTCCTTTTCTCACCCATAAAAGCCCCCTTCTCATCGCATCTATGGAAAAAAAGCTTTCTCTATACAACAATTGTAAATTATATCCCGAAAATTCCAAATACTTTTTTCGTGTATAACTACTTATACATTTTCCAGCTTCCTTTACACACTCACTTTTTCCGTGTCCTTCTGATTAGACACAACGAACGAAAATCGTGATTGTATCGTTTGGCACAGGATTTGCGAGTATGGTTGATGGATTCTACACCAAACCAGATGGATGAGAGGAGTCAACACAATGGCCAAATTTGAAGGGGTATACGTAGCAATCGTCACACCGTTTACAAAAGAATATGAAGTGGATTACAAGCGTCTTCACGAACTGTGCGACTGGATGATCAGCCAAGGGGTTCATGGACTTGTTCCCTGCGGTTCGCTTGGTGAATACGCATCCTTGAGCGTAGAAGAGCGCACCAAAGTGGTGGAAACCGTTGTTGCCGCTGCAAAAGATCGCGTAGGAGTCATGGTTGGTTCCGGCGCGCCGTCCACCCAGCAAGCAGTGGGCTGGGTCCGTCAGGCAAAAGAAGCGGGTGCAGCAGGCGTGATGGCATTGCCGCCGATCAACTATCGTCCGCTGGAAAGCGAGGTCATTGCCCACTATGAAGCATTGGCCAGCGTTGGCTTGCCAATTATCGCCTACAACAATCCGCATGACTACAAGGTTGATCTGACCCCCGACCTTTTGACGAAGCTGGCCAAAATCGACAATATCGTCGGTGTGAAGGAATTCTCCGGCGACATTCGCCGCGTACATGACATTTTGGCCAAAACTGATCTGGAAGTGATGATTGGCGTAGACGACCTGGCGATGGAAGGGCCGCTGCTCGGTGCAACAGGCTGGATTGCCGGCGTTCCGAATGCGCTTCCGAAAGAGGGCGTAGAGCTGTTTGCGCTTTCCCGTGCTGGCAAGCTGCAGGAAGCGATGGAGCTGTATCGTCGCCTGCTACCGCTTTTCCACTATGATGCAAGCCCACAGCTGGTTCAATCGATCAAGTATATGATGGAGCTGGCCGGATTCCCTGTAGGCCCAACTCGTCCTCCGCGTCTTCCATTGACCGAAGACTATTATGCAGGAATCAAGGAAGCCTACGAATTCGCAGTCAGCGGCAAGTAATCCGCGATTGGGCAAGCCGAAAGGGAGGGATTTCGATGGAAAGCAAAAACTGGATTGGCGGCGAATGGATCACACCGATTGGGACGGAAGCGGTTGTCACCAGCCCTTCGAATGTCAGTGAGCAGGTCGGACTGATCCATTACTCCGACCCCTCGCATATCGTTGCCGCCGAACAAGCTGCCAGACAGGCGTTTCCGGCATGGTCCGGGCTGACCGGAGCTGCCAGGGGCGAATATTTGAACAAAATGGCGTTGGCGCTTGAAACACATCTGGACGAATTGGCCACGCTGGCCAGCCGCGAGATGGGCAAGCCGATCAGCGAGATGCGCGGTGAAGTGATGCGCGGTGTGAACCTGCTGCGCTACTATGCGGGTGAAGGGATGCGCACCAATGGCAGCGTCATTCCGTCCGCCGATACGAATGTTTTGCAATATTCCAAGCGCGTGCCGCTCGGTGTTGTCGGGATGATTACACCGTGGAATTTTCCGGTAGCGATTCCGATCTGGAAAATTGCTCCTGCCTTGATCTGCGGAAACACCGTCATCTGGAAACCAGCCGACATCGCCTCGCTGACAGCCGTGAAGATGGCAGAGATTTTTGCCTCCGTCAATCTTCCTGCCGGAGTCTTGAATCTGGTCATAGGCAAAGGGCGTGTGCTGGGGAATACACTGCTTGAAGAGGTCGCCTTGAATGCCGTCAGCTTCACGGGCTCCACCTCGACCGGACTGCAGATCGCCGCTTCCTGTGCCAAGCGAAACATCAAGTACCAGACGGAGATGGGCGGCAAAAACGCTGCAGTTGTATTGGCCGATGCCGATCTCGACAAAACGATTCCGATGATCCTGAGCGGCGCTTTCCGCTCTGCGGGTCAAAAGTGCACAGCGACCAGCCGGATTATTGTCGAGAAAGCGATCTACCAACCGTTCGTAGAACGGCTGCAGGCTGCCATCGCCGGATTAAAGCTGGCGCCAGCGCTTGATCCAGCCGCTTATCTTGGTCCTGTCGCGTCGGCTGACCAATTTGAGAAAGTCTCGCAATACGTCTCGCTTGCCCGCGAACAGGCGGAAGTGGTCGCAGAAACTGCCCCGATTACCGAGGGGGACAACGGCTATTTCATTCGTCCTTTGGTTGTCCAAGGTGTCGGTGCTGATCATGCACTCGTACAGGAGGAAATCTTTGGCCCTGTCGCGACACTGCTTCCTGCCCGCGATTTCGACGAGGCAATCTCCCTGTGCAACCAGACTGTGTTCGGTCTGAGCGCTTCTGTTTTCACCAACGACCTGTCAAAAGCACATCGCTTCCTCGACGAAGCATATGCCGGCATGGTACGGGTGAATCAGGAGACAGCCGGTGTCGAGTACCAGGCACCGTTTGGCGGCATGAAGTTTTCCAGCTCCCATACGCGTGAGCAAGGGCAAGCTGCTCTTGATTTCTACAGTCAGACGAAAACGTGCTCGATCAAGCATACACTGTAAATGATCTGGGTGTGAATGAGCAGTCCGCGGACAAACACATTCACTTGAGAACCCATCAAAGAAGGAGGTCCGGGGTGTCATAGCCCCGGGCCTCCTTCGGGTAGAAATTCCTCCGTTATCAAACAATTATTTAGCGTCGTCCATCAACTGAAGGAAAATCGTTGCCCTCTTCCTCTTCCGCTTTCGTTGTCGTGTCATTTGGCACTGTAATGTTTCTACTAGCCGTGCATCTATTCCCCCAGAAGGCAGAATGGGGTATTTTGGTGGCGAAATTTGAATAGAATTGCCGATTGATGGATTGACAGCATTTTACTATAATCAAGGAAACCAAATTTTGCGAATGGAAAAAGGACTTTCCCAATGCGCACACGATCCGAATCTGGCCCTCTTTCTCACCTCCTGC
>JBLNEJ010000471.1:0-3359 GCA_050262535.1 Clostridia bacterium | reverse complement strand
TATCAAAGTTGTAAGCGGTTACCAGTCACAATGGGTGGGCGATGTATCGATCGGTTTCCCGAAAGGCACGAAAGATTTTCAGGACGCGGTTAACGCTGCGATTGAAAAGCTGAAGAAAAATGGAGAAATCGACCTCGTGATCACCAAATGGGGACTGTAGTCTGACAAAGAGATGAATCGTAAACGGCTTCGCATGAAAGGAAGAACAACCATTCATGCGAAGCCGCTTGTCAAGATTGGGTGGAAGAGAAGAGGGGGGGACCTATGTTTGGATTTGTTGAGTTTTTGCCGCTTTTGCTAAAAGGGACCGTCATAACGATTGAGCTAACGGTATTTTCTCTGGCCATCTCGTTGGTAATCGGTTTGTTCGTAGCGTTTGCACGTATCTCCACCAACAAGCTGCTGAGCAAAGCAGCAGGGTTCTATATTAGTGTCATTCGTGGTACGCCGCTTTTGGTTCAACTCATGTACGTCTATTTTGTCCTGCCGGAAATCGGGATCAAATTGACCCCGTTTATGGCAGCGCTGATCGGTTTATCCATTTATGAAGGGGCTTATCTTGCCGAAATTTTCCGTGCGGGCATTCATTCAGTTGGCAAAGGTCAGTTGGAGGCAGCCTATTCAATCGGCATGAATTACTCCACGGCGATGCGGCGAATCATCCTGCCGCAGGCTATCAAAAACGTGCTCCCACCCATGGGAAATTCAGCCATTTTGCTGTTGAAGAACTCTTCGTTGGCTGCCGTCATCGCGGTTAACGAGCTGATGCATACAGGCGAAATGCTGGCGTCGTCCACATTCCGCAATATCGAAATTTTTACGCTGGTAGCAATCATCTATTGGCTGTTGCACTACCCGATGGCCAAGTTTGTCGATTCTCTGGAGAGGAAGATGAGCTATGATTCAGGTTCGCGACATTAAGAAAAGCTTTCACCATCTGGAAGTGCTGAAAGGAATCTCTCTCCATGTGAAAAAAGGCGAGGTCGTGGTCATCATCGGTCCGAGCGGAAGCGGAAAAAGTACGTTTCTGCGAACGATGAACTTCATGGAAATACCGGACGAAGGCGATATTTATATCGATAGCAATCAGGTCCATTTTGATAAAAGCAAAAAACGAACGCGCAACGATGAAGAAATTTGCAGCATACGCAAGGAAGTCGGCATGGTTTTCCAAAACTTCAATCTATTCCAGCACAAAACCGTGCTCGAAAACGTGATCGAAGGTCCGGTGATTGTGAGGAAGATGGACAAGAACGAAGCGATCGCGGTAGGAAGACGGTTTTTGGAAAAAGTCGGCCTGTCCCAGCGTGAAGGCCACTATCCCAATCAGCTCTCGGGCGGGCAGCAGCAACGTGTGGCGATTGCTCGGGCGCTGGCCATGCAGCCAAAAGCGATTTTGTTTGATGAGCCGACATCCGCGCTTGACCCTGAGCTAGTTGGCGAGGTGTTGAGCGTCATCAAGGATTTGGCCGATGAGGGCATGACGATGGTGATCGTGACACATGAGATGGATTTTGCCCGCAAGGTTGGCGACCGGATTATCTTTATGGATGGCGGCTATATTGTGGAGCAGGGAGAACCGGACGAGGTGTTTCTCAATCCGAAGTCGGATCGCTTGAAGCAGTTTTTGTCCAGCTTGAGCGGCAGAGGTATATAAAGGAAGCGAGCAGGGCTGTGTCTCTAGTTGAGGCCAGCCTTGCTTTTGTGTATGCCGATGAAAACAACGGTCAAAGTATTGATGCATCAGCCCTTCTTCGTTGACACGCCATGGCAAAAAAGGATAAGATACGCATAGTAAACAATGAGGTGAGAGAAGGAATCCATGAAAAAAGGAACGGACGAGATTGTGTTTCAGGCGGATGCCCAATACAAGGATTTGCTATTGCGCAAGAACTTCAAATTGCGTATTCTGGAAACTATCGTTTTCATCTTTGGGATGCTGCTGGCATCGGCCGTTTTCAACGCGCAAAGCACGATCTTCAAGGTAAGCGCCTTTGCGATCGCAATAGCCGTTGTAGGGCTTTCTCCTTTTTTGTACAAAGCCGTTTTGCGTCCTCGTTATACGTTGACCAAAACGCATCTAATCATTTCCATGTCGGGTACGGAGCGATCCTATCCGTTGAATGAGGTTGAACCGGTGATTGAGGGTCGCCATTTTTACCGACTTTCCGGCAAACGTGAGACCTTGATGGTGTCACGCGATTTCCTCACTCACTTACAAGCACAAATTCACCTAATCCATCGAAAACATAAGAGGCGATAGAAATGAAACCCTATTGCAGAGATACGTGGGTAGAAGTGAACCTTGATGCGATCGCAGCGAATGTACGGACGTTCCGCGGCCATCTTCCTGCTTCTACGAGCATTATGGCTGTCGTAAAAGCAGACGGCTACGGTCACGGCTCCGTTCAGGTAGCGCGTGCGGCCATCGAGGCTGGTGCCAAATCTCTGGCTGTTGCCATGCTTGATGAGGCGATTGTTTTGCGCAAGGCAGGGGTGACAGAACCATTGCTGGTCCTTGGATTTACACCGCTCGATTGCATCGAACTGGCGCAGAAGTGGAATATCCAATTGACGGCATATCATTCCGATTGGATTCGGGAGGCGGATGCGTTGCTCAAGCAAAACGGGCAGACGAGCAAGCCAATCGGCATCCACATCAAGACAGACACCGGCATGGGCAGACTCGGCGTAAGAACAGATGCAGAGCTGCTCGATGTGGTACACGTTCTCATGCAAGCCGACCAGCTTGACTGGGTCGGGATTTTTACCCATTTTGCCTGCGCAGATGAACCGGATACTCACCATGTGCTTGAGCAGCATGAGCGATTTATGGAGATGCTGCATGTACTGCGGGAAGCAGGTTACCAGCTGCCGATGGTGCATTGCTGCAATTCTGCGGCGGCAATCGTTTTTCCGCAATGGGGTTATGATTCCATTCGTTTGGGCATAAGCTTATACGGGTTATATCCTTCTGGATATCTCAAGGAGCGGCAAGACTTGCCTCTTGTACCTGCTCTGAGTCTGAAAACGCGCATTACACATGTCAAAGCATCGGATGCGCCGTTTACCGTCAGCTATGGTGCAACGTATACGGCACAAGCGGGTGAACAGATCGCAACCTTGCCGATCGGCTATGCTGACGGTTTTTCACGCGGATTGTCCGGGCGTGGGTGCGCCCTGCATAATGGACGGCGTGTCGGGATTGTCGGCAGGGTTTGTATGGACCAGACGATGATTCGGATTGATGAGGGGACAGCCAGGGTTGGCGATGAGGTTGTGCTGTATGGAAAGCAGGGAGAAGAGGAAATCTCTCTCGATGAAGTGGCAGCGCTTTTGGGAACGATCAATTATGAGAT
>JBLNEJ010000470.1:0-6009 GCA_050262535.1 Clostridia bacterium | reverse complement strand
GTCGGTGCTGGTCTGGCAGGTCTTACGTGTGCGTATCGTTTGAAACAGCAGGGGTATTCGGCTGAAGTATTTGAGGCTTCCAGAAGAATTGGCGGACGATGCTGGACACGCCGCGGTGATTTTGACGATGATCAAATCGCCGAGCATGGTGGTGAACTGATCGACAATGCACACATCGAAATCAAGCAGCTGGCACAAGAGCTTGGTCTCAAGCTGGACAACCTGTACCGTGCTGAGAAGAACGGGACGGAGCCGTTGTATTATTTTCATGGTGCACCCTATACCTACACGGAAGCAACGAATGATATCAAACAAATTTGGCAAAAGATACACGCCGATGTGACGGCAGCCGGCTTCCCTACACGGTACGACAACTATACCAGCCGTGGCTGGGAGCTTGATAACATGTCCGTGATCGATTGGATCAATGAGAACGTTCCGGGCGGCATGGATTCCCGCTTGGGCAAGCTGCTTGATGTAGCCTATAATTGCGAATACGGCGCAGAATCGACTGAACAAAGCGCGCTGAATTTGCTTTTCTTGCTCGGTTATCTCGGACAGGGGAATTTGCGGATTTTTGGTCCGTCGAATGAAAAATTCCACGTACGCGGAGGGAATGACCAGATTCCAGCAAAAATGGCAAGAAGCCTGGACGGGCAAATCAACCTCGAACACGAGTTGGTGGCAATCAGGCTGGAGAGTGACGGACGCTACACGCTCACTTTTGAAAACGGTTCCCGTACCAAGGACGTACAGGCTGACAAAGTGGTTTTGGCTCTTCCTTTCTCCATCCTTCGCTCTTCCGTCGACTTCAGTGCGGCGGGCTTCCGAGGTGTGAAAGAAACGGCCATTCGAGAATTTGGAATGGGTACGAATTCAAAAATGCACGTGCAATTCAGCGATCGCCATTGGGAAATACTCGGGAATAATGGAGATACGATCGCAGAAACAGGATATCAGCAGACATGGGAGGGATCGCGTGCCCAATCGGGCAGCGCTGGTATTTTGGTCAATTTTACAGGGGGTAATTACGACAATTCATTTGGTTCCGGAACACCGTCGTCCCGTGCGGAGGAGTTTTGCTCCCAAATTGAGCCTGTGCTGCCGGGGATCACTGAAAAGTGGAACGGAAAGGCAACCATTGACTATTGGCCGGGCTACAAATGGACAAAAGGCTCGTATGGATGCTATTTGACGGGGCAGTATACGAAGTTTTGCGGAATTGAAGGAGAGCGGGAAGGAAATTGCTTCTTTGCGGGTGAGCACACGTCAATCAATCACCAAGGATATTTAAATGGAGCGGTTGAAACGGGACAGCGTGCTGCTGAGGAAATACTCGCGGATTTGAAAGTAACTGGGAAAGCACAGAAGAGGTACTAACCAATGAGTTCAATTGGCATACCCGGACTGATCGTGATCGTTGTGCTGGCGCTCATTCTGTTTGGACCGAAAAAACTGCCTGAACTTGGACGTGCTGTCGGGCAGACGCTAAAGGAGTTCAAGCAGACCACGCGCGGGTTGACAAGCGACGATGAGGAAGAGTCGAAGGTGAAATAACACAAAAGCTGTTGACGGGAATCCGGTTCCGTCAACAGCTTTTCTCGTTTCCTAGTAAATCGCTTCCCAGCCCGCTGGGGTCACGAACAGGCGAATGGCTTTGATTTTGCGGTCGTCCATTAAGGTGAAGTAATGGCGATAGTAGGACGGAACGGAGATCAGCTCGCCTGGTTCCATCTCTACGTCGAAATAGCGATCGTCTTTACCTTTGATTGCAAAGATACCGTGACCGTCTACGCAGAAGCGGCACTCATCATCGGTGTGGTGATGCTCGCCTTTGAATTTTACCAGAAGCTGATCAAGGTTAGGTGTCTGATCGGACAAGACGATGATGTCAGCGGTTTGATAGCCGCGACGTGTACTGATGTCATCGATCTCCGCCTTGAAGGCATCGAGAATCTGCTGTTTTTCCTCATCAGTCGGGCTGTAGTTGTCGCGCAGGTTGTCATCGAGACGGTCTACGCCCCAGTGTTCATAAATGACTTCCTGTGTTGCGAGAAAATCAACTGCTTCTTGCCCAGCCAAATACTCATTGGTGTCGTGAAAACGCACTTTTGGCATCGTGATAGCCTCCTTTTGGATGATTAGATGGAAATGGTATGTTTTTGCGTGGCCTGGCTAAGCGTCAGCCAGCGCAAGTGGTACTCGAACAGGAATTCGAACGATTCCAAATGACGCTTCGCTTCGAAATCGTTGCCGCCCCACGCATAAATCCCGTGGTTGCGGATCAGCACGCCCGGTATTTCCGGGGTAATGACTTTATCAATCGCGGCTGCCAGCTTGGGAATATCGGCAAAGTTCTCGACAATCGGAATCGTCACCTTTGCATTTTCCTCCCAGATGCCCAAGCCCTTGATCAGCTCCTGGCCCTGGATGCTGAAGGCGCGTTGGCCAAAATACAGCTCGGAAATCAGGTTGTTTCCCAGTGTATGCACATGAAAGCAAGCTGCTGCTTGCGGAATGCGCTTATAGACGACTGCATGCACAAGCGTTTCTGCAGATGGCTTCAGTGTTGTCGCCTCAACTGGCTTGGCATCGCCATCAACCAGAAGGTAGTCCTCCGGGGACAGCTTCGTTTTGTCCTTGCCGCTCGCCGTTACGGCAAACGTCAGGGGTGAATCGGACAGTTTGATCGACAGGTTGCCGCTTGTTCCCGGGAACCAGTCACGTCGTGCAAACGTCAGCTTTGCGTCATCGAGCCGTCGGAAGGCATCGATTTTTTGTTCTAATGTAATGGTCATCTCTCTCACACCTCTAGTTCTCTCTGGGCTAGGCTCTGCAATATGTCAATCACGTCATAGAACGTGGCAAACGAACGATAGGGAAGAGAAAGCTCTTCACATTTTTGTTCCAAAAACGAGCGGGCGATAACGAAATCAGCGATTTTGGCACCAGCCAGATCGGTGATGGAGTCGCCAATCACGATGCGTTGATACTGCTCGGGGGAATAGCGGCGGATAATCGATGTTTTGCACATCCCGCAGCCGTTCGTGCAACCATCGTCGCAAGCGTGCGGCCACGTAATGGTGATCGTCTCGCCGGAAAAGTCGCTGCCGTTGCAGTAGATCGGGTTTTTCAACTGGAAGGGAGCAAGGATCGGTTCAACGAAGAAGTCGATGCCGCCGCTCGTAATCAACAGCAGGATGCCGTTATCCTCGCAATATTGGACGAATTCGCCGAAGCCGGGCCGGATTTTGGCCTCGGCGACGATAAAGTCGGTGATCTCCTGGCGAAGCGACGACGGCAAGAGGTGAAACAGCTTGCCGACACCTTCCTGAACGCTGATCTGTTGGCCAAGGATACGTTCGGTCAGTTCCTGCCATTCCGGTGGAGCGAAACGGCGCATGATCGCGACGATGTTATCCTTCTCCGTAATCGTTCCATCAAAGTCGCAAAACAGGACGAGCTGCTTGGTCATCATTTACCTCCCCATTTGGCTAGTGCTTGTGCCAATGCTTCCGATTCCTGTGCCGCTTCCTGAAGTGAGCGTCCGGCAACCGATGCTGCGATGGCATCGACAAACGCCTTGGCACCTGCGGTCGCACCGCCTGGATGACCGTGGATTCCGCCACCCGCATTCACGACCTGATCGGTGCCAAAATCAGCGTACAGCTGCGGCACGAGTCCGGGATGAATTCCGGCAGATGGAACCGGGAAGGAGCGCTTCAGTTGAACGGATTGATCGACCAGGTTGCTTGCCAGCTGCAGCGCTTCTGTTTTGTCCAGTGCCACATTGCCATAAGGAGACGGGAACAGGACGAGGTCCGCTCCGGCGAGCCGCATCAGCTTGCCAAGCAGAAGCGGTGTGGCGATGCCGTAATCAGGCGATGGATAAAAGGCACCGGCCAACGCAGGGTGAGCCATGATCGGAACGGTTACATCCGGATCGGCAGCAAGGCGATGCAGCACATCGAAGCCGAATGACAGCACGTTAAACAGCAGGCAGTCAGCGCCTGCCTCGACTGCTTGCTTGGCGCGATCGACGAGCTGGTGCACCGGTCCGGTCAAATTGGCTGCGTACAGCACTTTTTTGCCCGTTTGTTGTTCGACTTCGCGGGAGATTTGGCCGAATGCCTGGATACGCTCAAGGAATGGCGCTTTGTCATCCGCGAAGAATATCTCGTCGTCTTTCACCAGATCAAGCCCGCCCAATGCCTGTGCGCGAAATTGCGTCTTCAGGTCATCGAAGGGCATGCCCAGGCAGGATTTGAAAATGCTCATCAAGAGCGGACGATCATAGCCGTTGACGCGCTCGCGCAAGCCTTCGATTCCGTATTTCGGTCCAGGGAAATGGGAGGCGAAGCTGTCCGGGAAATGAATGTCCACCAGCTTGATTTTGCCGTCCATCGATAGTTTTCCAAATATTCCTGTCAGCAAAGAGGGAATATCGGGCGTAAAATTGCGGGTTGGGTAACTGATGGTAACCAACCCGCGCACCTCTCCGCTTTCCAGGGTGGTCAACGGGGTAACATCAACCGCTTCCCCCAAGTATGGTCGAAGCTCGGCTTGCTTGGCTGCGGGCACATCCGTCCAGGAGCCGACGGTCATGCCGACCGCGATGCCTTCCGCTTTTTTGTGCAGATCTTTCGCTTGGGTCAAATAGGTGACAAGGATGCGTTCCTCACTCATCGGTAAAAACCTCCTCCAAAACAATATAAAAAAAGCCTCCCGCGCAGAGGGGAGGCGTCTGTTGTTCAGGCTTCTCCTCTCATCACTCAAAGATCACTTGATCTTTGCAGGATTTAGCACCGTTGCGTGCAAGCACGCATGGTTGCCGGGCGTCAAAGGGCCAGTCCCTCAGCCAGCTCACGATAAGAGTATGCATATCGGAAAACCATATAAGAAAAACACTTGATTCTCACATCATATGATGAGAACGTCAGTGAGTCAATAAACAAATTGGGGATTGACACCCATTTGTGTGCAGAGTATGATTCGATTTGTATATGCGTCTACAATTGAATAATTGACAATGGATACCTTATCCAGAGGCGGTGGAGGGACTGGCCCGATGAAACCCAGCAACCGACATTCAGGTGTTATACCTGCGTGCACGGTGCTAATTCCTGCAGAAACAAGTTGATTCTGGAAGATAAGGGGGAGCGTTTACTCATGACAAGTTTGACCACCAGCGACCTCTTTTCCTCGGAAAAGAGGTCTTTTTGTACTGAAAAACAAGCGGATGCAACCCGGGATGGACTGGGCGATCCCAACGAAAAACCGGCAAAGGCTGCGTTTGACACCTTGACCCGCGCCTGGTGTGAACAGGTATGGGCGGAGCACAAATATTGGGTGATGCTGAAGTCGTACCGTCTTTACAAAGATATTGCGCAACTGTTCAAGGCGCAGCATGAACGGGAAAAAACGAACGGCAATCGCAGTTGGGCGATTTTGACGGAGGAGCTGTCCGCTTTTTTGACCCAGGTGCAGTCGTTACCCATTGATGAAAAGAATGCGGTCAATGCGCTGCAGCATGCATTTGGCCATATTAGCGACGCTTTGACGGAAGCCGAACGAAAGGAATGGCTTGCGTTGGCAAGCATAGACTGGAAGCAGGCGTACGACAAGCTGTTTGTTTTGGCGATGGAGCATGGGAACGATTATTTGCAACGATCCCGGCTGTTTTCACCTGATGTTCCGTTGACCAATGTTTGGGTGCGATGTAAGGGCACCAGCTGGTTTATTCGCCATAACGAGAGCGGATGGGATGTGCTTTCTCCGGAAGAGGTGCTGGCTGAGCTGGAGGAGGGCGGACATCGGGTCGAACAGCTTGCCGCTTTTCGTCTGGCAGCCAAGCTAGGACCGCTGGTTCAGCCATTGGAGCAGTATCAGCAAGTTATACAGGATCGAGAGCCGTTGGAAAGCAACGGCATGATATAAACCGACCAAGTGCGAGGAGGACGAGAATCATGACATATCGAGCATTATCAGAACAGGAAGCAGTGGAGTATG
>JBLNEJ010000469.1:0-6401 GCA_050262535.1 Clostridia bacterium | reverse complement strand
AGAAATTGATCGGGGAGCAGACGGACGGACCGTCGCTCGGGTTGTTCGGCGAGAGCCGGGTCAATGTGCTGAAGCTGAATCTCGCGTTGGATCAATTGCATTGAGATGAAAGAACCCTTTCGCCGCAAAACGCCGGAGGAGATTCTGGAATCGATCGCTGCGATGGAACGGGGGCGATTGACGATTATTTTGGGCGCGGTGCGTGGTGCAGGCAAGACGTATCGGCTGCTCGGTGATGGCCATCATTTGAAAAAGCGGGGGCGAGATGTGGTGATCGGGGTTTTGAAGAGCTCCGATCATCCCAAAACGGAAGAGATGATCGGCAATTTTGAACGAATGCCGACGATACGATGGCGAGACGAAGCGCGTGACGAGCATGATCTTGATGTCCAGGCAATCCTCGAACGCGATCCGGAAGTGGTGCTTGTAGACGGTTTGGCTCATCGCAACCGCACCAATGCCCCCTTCCCTGATCGGCTGTCTGACGTTCGCGAGCTGCTTCGGCACAAAATCAGCGTGATCACGACCGTCAATATTTATGAGTTGTCCGGGGTGAAGGAGGTTGCCGACAGGCTGCTCAAGGGGACGACGGTACAGGTGCAGCAGTGTGTACCGGAAGAGACACTGGCAATGGCGGATGAAGTAAAGCTGCTTGATGTCACCCCTGATGCCCTTCTGGCCCGACTTGCCGAAGGCAGGCTAGATCCTGCCTCCTTGGCCATTCAAGGTGAAGAGCAGCTGTTTCACCGCCATAACCTGGCTGTGCTCAGGGAACTGTCACTCAGGATCATGGCTGGCGAGGTGAACGATACGCTTGATGAGTATCGCGACCAGCTCGGTCTGATCGGTCCCTCTGGGGCAGCCGAACGTATTCTTGTGACCGTCCAGTATCATGCCAACGCATCGATTCTCGTCAGACGCGGTCAGCAGGTGGCCAAGAGACTGGGGGCGGAGCTGATTGCCGCTTGCTTTCGCTCACCGCTGCTGAAAGTGACAGATGAGGAGGCTGCTTTCAAACGCGCGGTGATCCGCTTGGTGGAGAAGGTCGGCGCAAGCTTTGAAGAGCTACCACTCAATCGATCCCAATCACCAGCGCAAGCGATCGTACAGTATGCCTTGAAGCATAAAGCAACACGCATCGTGATGGGACAATCGAACCGCAGCCGCTGGCAGGAAATGACACAAGGCTCCATCTGCAATCAAATCTTGCGGCACACGCGCAGCATTGACGTTTTTCTGGTGGCGGATCGGGCCAAGCACGATGGGGAGCGGGTTTTGCCAGCACGGCTAACGCAAAAACAGTATCGCAACGACCCATATCGCCGCTTGTCCACGGATGAAATGCAGCGACAAGCGATGGAGATCAGACGAGGCCGCCTCAAGGTGTACATCGGCGCTGCACCTGGTGTGGGCAAAACGTATACCATGCTGCGGGAAGGAAATGAACTGAAGCAAAAAGGCATCGATGTCGTAATCGGCCTGCTGGAAACGCACGGACGCAAGGAGACAACCGAGCAGGTCGGGGGACTCGATACGATCGAGCGCAAACAGATCACATACCGCAATGTGACACTGGAAGAGATGGATACGGAGGCGATTCTCAAGCGGAATCCGGAAGTCGTGCTCGTCGATGAGCTGGCACATACGAATGTCCCCGGAAGCCGTCATGAAAAACGGTACGAGGATGTGGAACAACTG
Organism: Clostridia bacterium; assembly: GCA_050262535.1. Taxonomy (GTDB): domain Bacteria; phylum Bacillota; class Bacilli; order Brevibacillales; family Brevibacillaceae; genus Brevibacillus_D. The sequence goes on along the minus strand of JBLNEJ010000469.1, from coordinate 4,703 downwards.
CTTGCAGCAGGCATCTCCGTCATCACGACGATGAATGTCCAGCATCTGGAGAGCCTCAATGACAGCGTGGAACAAATTACAGGGATCATGGTGCGGGAAACGGTGCCCGATCAGCTGCTGCAAATGGCTGACGAGGTGGAGCTGATCGACATTGCGCCGGAAGCCTTGCGCCAACGAATGCGCGAAGGAAATATATATGCGCCGGAAAAGGTGGAGCAAGCGCTCGGCAACTTTTTCAAAAAGGTTAACCTCATCGCATTGCGCGAACTGGCGCTGCGTGAAGTTGCTGACGATGTTGATGAGCGGCTCGAGGCATGGGAGCGCAGGGGGGCGCTGCGCGGCGCGTGGCGGAGGCAAGAGGTGATTTTCGTCTGTGTGAATCTGCGCCCGGATTCGGAGCGGCTGATTCGCCATGGCTTCCGCATTGCCTATCGCCTGAAAGCGGCTTGGTTCGTTGGATACGTGCACGATACTGGCGTTTTGACGGAAGCGGAGCAGCACCTGTTGGGAAGGCTTTTGCAAGTAACAGAACGACTGGGAGGAACTTTTGAGCAATATGCCGCCACATCCCATCGCAAGGCTGTCACGGTTCTGGCACAGGCGATTGACAGCAAGCGAGCGACGCAGGTCATCCTCGGACATTCGGCACGCACCCGATGGGAGGAAATTTGCAAAGGATCAATGGTGGAACGTCTGCTGCGCCAGGCCAGGCATGTCGATGTGCTAGTCGTTGCTGATCGTCCGGCCGACATGGGACAATTGCCCACACGCATAAGGTAGGGAACGAGGAGGGATCGCCATGAAGGAGAAGGAGCAGCAACGGCTGCTGATCGTACCGCATGCAACGATTCATTTGACCATCGCAGATGAACTGGTTAACGAGCAGGAGTGGGAAGCGTTTTGCAGGTGGGTCGCTGACGCGCTGATGGAGTCGGCGCGTGCGCAACAGGAGTAACGTAGGCAATCGGCTGTAACGGAATTTTCCAACCCCAACGGAGAACCGTCGTGCTGCACAGGGTAAAACAATGCATGTGCTAGCGATATGATACGCGCTCGATCGATACTTCTCGCTTGTGGCTTCTAGCATACAGCCGCTCGATCAGAAGGGAAGCCAGCTGCTTTTTTTCCCGGTTTGCTGACACTTCCCAGGCCCGTGGCAAGTCTTGCAGCAATGCGATCATGGCGGCATCCGATCGAGCTATCAACGATTTCATCGACGCAAGCTCTGCTTGCAACTGAGATTCCTGCTGTCGATCTCGCATAAGCCCTGCTCTCAGCTCCTGTTCATCCACGATCTGATCCAGGTAAGCCAATTGCCAGCGTTGTTTGCGTGCCGCTGTTTTTTCCAGCTCCTGAAGCAACGTGGACTGCTTGCGTTTGGCCTGCTGCACGTAATCAGCCCATACTTGTTGAGCAGCTTTGTGTTCATCTGCAATCATGTGCAAGATCGCATGGGCGAAAACTGTGCAAAGCTTGTCTTCACGGATCAACGGTGCTGCACAGGAGCCGGTTCGCTTTCCGGAGCAATGATAGAAACGATACGCATACGATTTCTCATTTCGCGTGATGCGTCCCGTTTTCCCGACCATGGGTCTTTGGCATTGTCCGCACCACAGCAGTCCAGAAAACACATAATCGGAGGCGAGCTGCCGTGGATGCTGCCGCTTTCGTTTCCATAAGGTATCCTGGACAGCCGCAAACACCTCCTTTGACACAATCGGCTCGTAGACATGCTCGTGTAAAATCCATTGATCCGGGGGATTGATGCTGCTGTTTTTATCAGCATAATTCCAGCGCAAGGCACCAAAGTACACATGGTTGCGCAAAATCCGCAGCAAGGTTGATTCCGCCCACCGTCCCGCGTGTCGGGGCATAATCCCGCGATTGTTGAGCCATTTTGCGATGGCACCAACACCGCTTCCTCGCACATAGCGGTCATAAATTTCCCTGACAATCGCCGCTTCTTCCGGTTGGACTAACAACCCGCCGTCTTGATCACGCCGATAGCCGTATGGGGGAGGACCGCCGGGCCGTTTTTGTTCCAGGGCCATCTGTTCCATGCCCAGTTTGACCCGCTCGGCAAGGTTTTCCCGTTCCCATTGAGCCAGTGCGGCGACAAGCGTGATGAACAATCGCCCGATCGCGGTTGTTGTGTCATACACCTCGGTAGCACTGGCGAAGCATACCTTGTACTGATCGAATTCCTGCAAGAGCTGATAAAGATCAAGCACGGACCGGGTCAGCCGATCCAGACGATAGACGAGCACGACATCAAGCTTGCCGTGGCGCAGATCAGCCAGCAGACGCTGCAGCTCGGGGCGCTCGGTGTGCTTGCCGCTTACCCCCTCGTCAAAATAAAAGTCAAAAATGTGCCAATCCTGGGAGTGTGCATACGCGGACAGCTTTTCTTTTTGCGCCGCGATAGAAAAGCCCTCCTGCGCCTGTTCGTCTGTCGATACCCGGCCGTAAAGCGCAGCTCTCATCGAGAGCACCTCCTTTTTAGAACTACTATATGAGCGAACGGGACCGAAGGCGGCCTGACCGTAAAAGTCACATAGCAATCCGACAAGCAGTCCGTCATACCGTTTTCATAACGGGAGGAGGAAACGCCGTGGATAAACCAACCAAGCAGGCGCTCGTGTCGGTTTACAGATTTGTTCTGCATGAGCTGCGGCCCAGGCTCACGAATTTAGAAGACGCTAATCAACCAAAAAAACCGCCCCAGCCAGATGATTCCGGCGTAAGGACGGTTTAGCGGCTTCACTTATCCTTTTTTCTTGCTAGGCAACGCACGTTCCAAAAAATAATCAAACGTCACACTGGCGCCAGCGATGAACAAGGTGACCGAAGGGGACAAAATAACTCCCTTTATGATCGTCGCTGACAACAGGAGCATCACAAAGGTCGTGACAACCAATTGTGCCAACACGGTCCATTCGATCGAAAGGCCGATTTGCTGCAAAAACGCTTTCAGAAAGGGCTCCGCCAACAGCTCGTAAAAGATCATGAGAATCACCGTTCCGATTGAAAAAAAGAAGAGCATCCACAGATGGGAGTGATCAATGAGATTGGGAAAAAGCAATCCGGACAGCCAAAGGATCGCGGTCAGTGCCAGAATCAACGGAATACACCCGACAAGCAGCACGCCAACAGTGATTAGCATGACAAACAGCGCAGCCAATGGACCGCCACCGGCCTGTTTGTTTTCGGCAGGAATGGCACGATTAAACAAGACCATTCCAAACGTTATGCATAATCCAAAAAGGATGGAAAGCTCGACATTTGCCGACATTTTGATTACCCCTATTGTTTCGTATTTCACATTCGTTCACTCATTATAGCACGAAAACACGCTCAACCAATCGTGAGTTTCGAGAAAGCATTTGGAAGAAACAGTTTGCCGTTTACCAATGGTTTCCTATGTAATGAACGTTCGACTATGACGATGATAAGAATAACAGGGAATGATTTGATCCCTGACGATCTAGTAGGATTTCTTGGGGACATGATTTGATAAGGCAACCAATTCGGGCAGAGGGTTGCCTTCCTTTCTGTCTGATAATTGTATTTTTCGTATATATGGCAGATGAGGATAGAAAAGGAGCTTTTGCCTGTAATCCACTACGGACAGAATATAGGACTTTCGATATAATCAAATCATCACGTACAAACCCTTCCGACTATTCGTTTTCGAGTGGTCGGCTTTTTTTTTACCCTATGCTGCATGGCGGTGAACCGATGCTGATGACCCACTCGCCGACTTGCGCTGCGGATGAATCACCGAGCGGTAACGGAGACAAGCGAATATCGGGATTGATTTTGATCACTGCGAAATCCCGCATCGGATCGGAATACACTCGCTTCGCTTCAAAAATACGTCCGTTGCACAACTTGACGAGAATGGTCTTGGACTTACCGACAACGTGCTCGGAGGTGAGAATATATCCGTTGGGATGAAAAATAAAGCCAGATCCGAAGCTACGTTCCGTCGCCAGGTTGTTGGCAGATTGCTGGCGGAACAGCTCCTTGATCATTTGGTCAACGCGGGAGGTGGAGACGTGGTCTTCGGTGACGATCGATACGACACCGTCCTTTACGAGCTCGACCAGCGGCACGATAAAATTTTGAGGGTTTAAACTGCTGTTAACAGGGTATTTACTTTTTATATATCCTGACCATTTTTTTCGTTTCATGTATGAGTCCCCCCACAGCAGATAGGTATACGTCATTTTATGGCGACAGGAAACATGTGGGAAGCCCAAATATTGATTCACTAAAGCTTACATATTGATATATGATTGATTAAGCTTTTATAATGGTCATATTAAGTGAAAGAATTTTAGTAATGATAACTTTCCACATACTCGGAGGCACATGGCGATGGATGTAAAAACAATCATTCTGGGTTTTTTAAACGATGGGGAAATGAGTGGGTACGATATTAAGCAGTCTTTCTCCAACAGCATCGGTTTTTTCTACGATGCCAGCTTTGGAGCGATCTACCCGGCTTTGCGCAAGCTAGAAGAAGAAGGGCTTGTGACCAAGCGAGAAATTATCCAATCGGGCAAGCCGAACAAAATTTTGTATAACATCACAACAGAAGGACAAGCTGTTTTCCAGAAGGAAATGATGACACCGATCCAACAGCCAGTGGTGCGTTCCGATATGCTGGTCAAATTGTTCTTTGCGGGAAAACGCACGCA
>JBLNEJ010000468.1:0-6584 GCA_050262535.1 Clostridia bacterium | reverse complement strand
CCGACGCGGTTGACCGCAGCGACGAAGACACCGTTGGAGATGCTGTGCGCGGAAATCGCCTTTTCCCAGGTACGACGGGTAGACAGCTCGGGATGATCCGGCTCCGAACCGATTGCGGATGGGTAGAACAGGATTTCTGCACCTTGCAGCGCCAGAATGCGTGCAACCTCAGGGAACCACTCATCCCAGCAAATCCCGATGCCAATCGTGCCGTAACGGGTTTTGTAAACCGGATAGCCGGTGTTGCCAGGGACAAAATAATATTTTTCATGATACTGCGGGCCGTCCGGGATATGGTTTTTGCGCGTGGTGCCAAGATAGGAGCCATCTGCGTCAAACACGACCGCGCTGTTAAAATACAGCCCGCGCGTCGCTTTCTCATAGACCGGCACAATCAGCACAACCTCAAGCTCGCGTGCCAGCTCTCCCATGCGTTCCAGAGTCGGGCTCATGATCGGCTCGGCGATGTTGTAGTTATCGACGGAAACCGTCTGGCAAAAATATTGCGCGTTGAACAGCTCCTGCAGGCAAATGATTTGCGCGCCCTTGGCAGCCGTTTCTTTTACCTTTTCGATATGGTACTCGACGTTTTGTGCGATATTCTCGCCGCATTTGCCTTGAATCAGGCCAATCGTTACTTTGTTTGGTGTATTCATCCTAGTTCCCTCCGATATGTTTCCAGAATGGTGCGAATGCTCTCTCACACTGCTGTACAGCACGGATCAGCTCGTCGGTGACAGGACGATTCGGGATGTAGTGCGGATCGTTGAAATCCACCTGTACATCCATCAGCCCTTCGACCACGCCAAGCGTAGCGATCGGCAAATACGGCAGGCTGTAGCCGCCCTCCTGTAGTACGACCAGACGGCCGTCGCACACACGCTCCGCCACTTCACGCAGCGCTCTCGCCATATCGCGGAAGCCTGGGCGCATCACCATCATGCGCGACAACGGGTCCATCCCGTTCGGGTCCTGTCCGGCGGAGATGAGCAGCAGCTCTGGTTGATATTCCTCCAGAATCGGAATGACCAACCGCTTCAATGCATGCATGTACCCGTCATTCCCCGTTGCAGATGGCAACGGAATATTGATGTTGTAGCCCTTTCCGCGGCCTTCGCCGAGCTCCTCCACATGGCCCGTGTTGGCCGGGAAGTAGTTGGCTTCATGCAGGGAGATGAACAGTACGCTGTCATCCTCGTAAAAAATATCCTGTGTGCCGTTGCCATGGTGAACGTCCCAGTCCACGATGGCGACCCGCTTGAGTCCGTAAACCTCCTGCGCATAGCGAGCCGCAACCGCGACGTTGTTGTACAGGCAAAAGCCCATCGCCTTGTCGCTGCTGGCATGGTGGCCAGGCGGACGGATCAGCGCATACGATTGCTTGATGTCATCGCCATCTAACGCGATGTCGACCGCTTGTAGCGCACCGCCTGCAGACAGGCGGGCAATCTCCTCGGAAACAGGGCAGCCGTATGCTTCCTGTCCGAATACGCGCAGCCCTTTACCGGCGATTTCCTTCATCTCATCGATGTGGCGCTGCGTATGAACGCGAAGCAGGTCTTCCTCGGTCGCCACCTTCGGCGCAAATGGCGTCATTTTTGCCAGCAGGCCGGTCTTGTCCAGCATGTCGTGGATGTAGCGGGCACGGAAGTGGTTTTCGAACTCCAGTCCCACGTTGACGGTCTTGCCTTCGCCCGCTGCATAAATCTGCTCCCCTGTGTCGTGCTTGAGATAATCTTCGTGAAAAATAAACCCGGTTTGTTTCATCGTCATTACTCCTCCGCTTCTTCAAAATGGAATTCGGGTGGTTTTTTGCTGAAAAACCTGGTCAGGACCAGCAAATAAATGAATCCGACCGTCACCCAGATACCGCCCAACATCAGTGAATGCTTGTCCAGATTGCTCCACAGCCAAATCATGAAGCCCGCGCCGATCAGCGGCATCACCACATAGCGGAACAATCCCGCCAGACCGCGCTCTTTTTTGCGGATATAGTAGTGGAAAATGACGGACAGGTTGACGAACGTAAAGGCGACCAACGCCCCGAAATTGATAAAGGATGCCGCAGTGGCCAAATCGACCGTCAGCGCCGACAGCGAGAACAGGCCGATCAGCAAAATGTTGAAGAACGGGGTCTGGAATCGCGGATGAATGTATGCGAACAGCTTTTTCGGCAGCACGCTTTCACGTCCCATCGCAAACAGCAAACGGGCTGCACTGGCGTGGGAGGACATCCCCGACGCGAGCGTCGACGTGATCATCCCGGCCAAAAAGAACGAACCAAACACCGGACCGCCGATGAATTCAGCAATCTCGGAGGCAGCTGAATCGATCGCCTTGAAGGACGTATAGTCCGGGTACACCAGATGCGCGACGTACGAAACGAACGTAAACAGAATGCCCCCAATAAAGGCGACGAGGAAAATGGCGCGCGGTACGTTTTTGCGCGGGTTGATCGTTTCCTCTGAAAGCGTTGTCACCGCATCGAAACCGAGAAAGGACAAGCAGAGAATGGAGGCTCCTGCCATCACGAGTGAAAAGGATTCGTTCGGGTTGTGAAACGGCAACGTGCTGAACAAGGTGCCAAGACCCATCCCGTTTGTCACGCCTTTTACGGATAGCACGACGAACACGGCGGTGACGATAAACTGGAACAGAACCAATACGCCGTTTACACGGGCCGTCATGCGAATCCCCAACAGATTGATAACCGTAAACAATGCGACAAACATGACAATCCATACCCACATCGGAACACTCGGGAACGCAGCAGACAGGAAGATGCCGGCCAGCAACACGTTAATCATGGGGAGAAACAAATAGTCCATGAGCACAGACCAGCCAACCAAAAAGCCAAGATGCGGGTTGATCGCTTTTTGCGTGTACGTATAGGCCGAGCCCGCAATCGGGTAGGCATTTACCATTTTCCCGTAGCTGTAGGCCGTAAAGAGCATGGCCGCCAGTGCGACAAGATAAGCTGCCGGAATCATCCCGTGTGTCACTTCCGCCACGACGCCGTAGGTGGAAAAGACGGTCATCGGTGCCATGTAGGCTAGCCCGAGAATAACGAGTGGAAGCAGTGTAAGGGTACGACGGAATTGAGGCGCTTGTTCGTGATTCATGATGTTCCCTCCTTTTTCGTTTCGGTAGCGAATCTAATTTGCAAATACCATGCCAAGACTGAAGAGATTGCAAATTCAATAAATTTACGCGTATAATAGGACAAGCTTAATGAAAAAAATCATTAAACAGATTGCAAAATCCAAAAAATCAGCAATTTTAAACGAATTATACAACTATTAATGAAAAAAATCATTATAATGAAAAAAATCATCAAGAAAAACTTCTTTCAGAAGTCCTTTCAAAGAAGCTAGTTCTTCATTTTGTGGATATTTTTCTTGCGCTCCAGAATTTATAAGCGATTACGCTTATAAATTCTTACACGTTCAAGAAATTTTGGGAGGTGACGGCATGATCAACGTGATGAAAGTACATGACAACTGGCTCCTTCATACGGTTAAAAAACCGCCCGATGCCCTTTTCAGTGATGAGCAACTGAATCTGCTCCACTCCTTTTTTACAGAAGAGACACTTCCGTTTGTGACCAGTATCCTTCAGCAAAAATGGACGGACCTGGAGGTGAACCGGCTGGCCCAGCTCGAGATCCCGCCGTTTCAGTTTCTTCTCTTGAAGGAACCGGAGCATTCGGTGATCGCCCTCTCGCTTACCCGCGAGCTGCTTCCCGGCGTCAGCGCCGAAGAGGACGGTGCCTCGATGGACGCTACTTTCATTGCCCGTTCTCCCAAAATGAAGGACTTGATGGAGATCGTCAAAAAAATCTCCTACGTCGATTCAACAGTCCTGCTGCTGGGCAAATCAGGCACGGGCAAAAGCGTCATCGCCAAGCTGATCCACAAATACAGCAACCGCGCTGGCAAAAGCTTTATCTCGATCAACTGCGGGGCCATTCCCGAAGCCTTGATGGAGGCCGAGCTGTTCGGCTATTCGCACGGCAGCTTCACCGGCGGACAGCGCGGCGGAAAAAAAGGCATTTTTGAAGCGGCCCATGAAGGGACCGTCTTTCTCGACGAAATCGGCGAGTTGCCGCTCAACCTGCAGGTCAAGCTGCTTGAGGTTTTGCAGGAAAACAGCATCCGTCCGATCGGCGCGACTCAGCAGGTACCCGTCAATGTCAGGGTCATCGCCGCAACCAATCAAAACTTGCTCGAGCTCGTCGCTCAGAAAAAGTTTCGCGAGGACCTGTACTACCGCCTGAACGTCGTTCCGATCCTGATTCCCCCCTTGCATGAGCGCAGGGAGGATATCATTCACCTGATACGCTACTTTCTCGACCAGAAGGTGCGCAAGTACGGCATATACCGCACGCTTCACCCCGAGGTGGAGCATGTGCTGCAGCAGTATGACTTCCCCGGAAATGTGCGGGAGCTGGAAAATTTGATTGAACGACTGATCATCACAACGGAAGAAAGCGAGATTCAATTGAAGCATCTGCCTCCCTCCTTTCATCCTTTTGTCCCGGCGGCGGCTGCGTCTAACGATCGAACCGGGATCATGTCTTTGAAGGAAGCAAAGAAAAACGTGGAAAAGGACTTGATCACCCGCGCATACGCCATGTACAAGAGCAGCTACAAGGTTGCGCAAGCGCTCGGTGTAGATCAGTCCACCATTGCCAAAAAGCTCAAGGAATACAGAGTGCTGCAAGGAGAGGAATCATGATGCTGACGATCGCGCTCGCCCAATTGAAAGTAACATCGTTTGACAAGGAGCTGAATTTGAGCCGGGCCATCGCCGCCATTCGGCACTGTCGGGAGAAGCAGGCTGATTATGTCCTGTTTCCCGAACTGTTTTTGACCGGCTACTTCATCGCCGAGCGGATCGCCGAACTGTCCGAACCAGTTGACGGAGAAAGCATCCAACGGCTGCAGCAGGCCGTGCGGGAGATTGGCGTCGGCATCATTATCGGGTTTCCTGAAGTATCGGAAGGACGCTACTACAATTCAGCCGTTTTCATTGAAAAGGACGGGCAAATCAAGGGCGTCTATCGCAAAGTGCACCTGTTTGACAAAGAGCGCGGCTTTTTCACACCGGGCGATGACTGTCCCGTCATGGAAACGGCCTGCGGCGCACGGATCGGCCTGATGATGACCTATGATGTGGAGTTTCCTGAAATGGCGCGCGTATATGCGGTCAATGGCGCGCAGGTGCTGCTCGTGCTCAATGCCCACAATGTGCCGTTCGAGCCGCATCAGGAGCTGTTTTTGCGTGCGAGGGGCTTGGAAAACCAGCTGTTTGTGGCGGCGGCCAATACGGTCGGATTGCAGGAAACGACGCTGTTTTTCGGAGAGAGTGCCGTTATTTCTCCTGATGGCAACTTTTTGGCTAAGGGCGGGAACAACGAGGAGATTATCGTCGCCACCCTGGATTTGCAAGAACCGGAGCGTGTTCGTGCCCAGCAGCCGATGAAATATTTGGCAGAACGCCGCAGTGACGTATACAAGGCGCATAAGCTGTTGCCGTAGCATCATGACCTGATTTCCGTTGGTGAAGTCAGGCCTTTTTCGTGTTTCGCTATGTTATAGATCGTTTTCAGGTGCGGTTGTTGGTTTCATAACGGGAAGCCATCCAAATCGTGGCATTCTACTGTGTGCAAAGGCATTAATTTCATGAAAACTGATTCCCCATTTTGTTACGAAATCGTGTACAATAATCATTGTACTCAGTTCATTTATTGCTTGAATCCAAAAAGAGATTCAGAATGATTTCCTTTACACCAACAGATCGACAATCACGAAAGGGTAATGCTATGTCTCTTAATCACAATCACTTTGATGTTGTCATCGTGGGCGGAGGACTTGCTGGCTTGTCTGCTGCTGCCTTTCTAGCACACAAAGGGAAAAAAATCGCGGTCCTGGAGCGGGGCGTATTGGGCGGAAGAGCCGTAACGCTGCCCATCAAAGGGTTCCACTTTAATTTCGGGGCTCATGCGATTTACGGGCGTGACCACTCCATCCTACGCTATTTTGAAAAAGAGCTCGGGCTGTCCATCGATTGGCGGGACTTTCAGCCGAGCAAAGCAAAATACGATATCGGTGACGAGGTAACGGACGTCCCCGCCAACATTCAGGGGCTGTTCCGCACGAAGGTTTTGGCCGGCCTCGACAAACTCTCGTTCACGTTCAATATTTTGAAAACGATGCTGAAGCTCGAAACCGGTCATCCTCACCTGTCCATCAGCAAATGGCTGGAGAAAAAAGAGGTCGCCGACGATGTACGGGAAATGATGCTGACGCTCGCTTCCTCCAACTTTTTCACGAAAGAGCCGGAAGCCATTCCATCCGATGTGTTTTTCCGCTACTATTCCCGCCTCTTTCTGACCAATAAGCCGGTTGCCTATATCGGTGGCGGATGGCAAGCGCTGATTCAGGAGCTCGTGCGGGTGATCGAGCAGCATAACGGGGCGATTTTTACAAAGACCAAAATCGACGGTCTTGCCTTTGATGGCGATCGGGTGACTTCGGTGCAAGCCGGCGAGGAGACTTTTACGGCAGACCGGTTTATTATGT
>JBLNEJ010000467.1:0-6527 GCA_050262535.1 Clostridia bacterium | reverse complement strand
ACGGGGGCAGGCTCGTAAAACCTTAATAAAGCCAGAAATACCAAGCGGCAGACCTGAACGCCTTTGACGTTCCAGTCTGCCGCTTGTATCGTCGTTGTTTACGGGAAGAGAAAGCCTTCCGGTGATGATATGACGTTTCCGGTAGTGGCGTGAACCATTTCATTTTTGGAAACAGGGGCATAAATAAGATAGGCGGTATCCTCATCATCGGTAGGAATTGTATAGAACAATTCAAGCCTTAGCTGATCCAGATATGCCTGTTTGGCACGGTCTGCCGGGATGATGGACGCTGAATCGGGCAATGCGCTTGTCGCATTCACTTCCTTATACTCGGCATAATGAACCTTCCCGGTTACGTTATTGACGCTGACGCGCACATACCCATCGGCAAACATGATCCCGTTTTTGGAACGATACATCAGGAATTCTGTTTGCTTTCCGATTTCGAGCGATTCCCGCTCCAACAGCGAAATTTCGTTTACGCCGGACGGGAGAAGCTGTTCGGCGATAGCGAGAGCCGATTTTTGCATATCTTCCTTGGTCGGAGCGGATTGCGGGGATGCTTGCGTCCGATCCAGATAGATGCTAAGTGGCAGACCTGTTTTTGCTTGTACACGTACCTCTGCAAAGCGAATATCCGTGGAAACGCCGGGTCCCCAGGAGTAGACTTTTACCGTTTGATTATCCTCCTTCACGTCCGACTGGCGGGCTTCCAATGCACCCGGTTCAAACCCGAAGGAGGACATCAACAGCTGTTTCGCTTCAGCAGCCGATGAAATGTTTAGAGGCGAACCGTGCGGATTGATGCTTTTGGTACCGAGCGAGTGATATTCCAGCTTATTGGCCAGAGGAGTACCGTCAACAGCATTCAATGCACTTTTATGCAAAATCATGTATAGGAATTCATTGTTGTGATACATCGGGAGCAGTTCGATTTGCTTCCCGTATGCTTCTTTGGCAGCAGAAGCTGTGATCACCTTGTACTGGTTTGGAAAAGCACTTTCCTTCGGCAATTCCAGCCTGTCAGAGTGAAATCTGACAACGTTCCCCTCACCATTGACCCAAACGGTCGCCCATTTCTTTTCTAATGGAATCCCGTTGATCTTTTGATAAAGCACGACCCCGACCAGATTCTCAGAATCGGTTTTGGCGGTTCCCGTTAACACCTCATCGGCAATCGAATAGCTTTCGAAAAGCACGGAGTCAGCAAAGCTTGCAGCCACTTTCTTTGCCTTCTCTTCTGACGGGGCAGATCCGGTTGACCAATCAGGATTTCTCATGTCGTAGCCCGTCAATGACCCTGTTGCAGCATTGATTCTGATCGATGCGGTAATATGCGATTTTTTGCTGCCGGATGGATCGTTGCTGTACAGGAACGACCAGGAAGCGGTCTGTTTGTCACCGGAATCATGGAACGTAGCGGTTTGATACTGCAGCCTTTTCAACTCCGGCAAAAGTTCGACCAGATCGTCAAGCTTGTCCTGAATGCCCGCTGGAGGTTTCTGTGTCGATTGGGATTGTGGAGCAGGAGAATTCGTTGATGCGTAAACCGGGGACAACGAAAACAAGCAGAGTGCTACTGTGCAAGATAAAAGTGCGTTACCTTTCAAATGAAGCGCCTCCCGTAAAGTGTTTTGTGGAAATCAACCCAAAATATTACATAAGAAATGACTAATTTCAGGCAGAAAAAGTAACAAGATTCGCTGTTGTATTTTTATTAGCTTCTATGTATAATTACTCATATACAAAAGAACGAAACGAGGAGACGAACAAAAATGAGCAGAGAAAAAATCGTATTGGCCTATTCCGGCGGTTTGGATACATCTGTAGCGATCAAATGGCTGCAGGACACATACAACTATGACGTAATCGCAGTAGCACTGGACGTGGGCGAGGGGAAAGACCTGAACTTTGTCCAGGATAAAGCGCTGAAAGTGGGCGCCATCAAGTCGATCATCGTTGATGCAAAAGAAACATTTGCCCAAGAATTCGTACTGCCTGCATTGAAAGCAAATGCCATGTACGAAGGGAAATATCCACTCGTATCCGCACTGTCCCGTTACCTGATCTCTCGCGTGCTGGTTGAGATCGCGGAGAAGGAAGGCGCAGTTGCTGTCGCACACGGCTGCACGGGTAAAGGAAACGACCAGGTGCGTTTTGATGTGTCCTTCACAGCGTTGAACCCGAACATCAACATCGTTGCTCCTGTGCGTGAGTGGGGCTGGACTCGTGATGAAGAAATCGAATATGCGAAGAAAAATGATATTCCAATTCCAATCGACCTCGACAACCCTTACTCGATCGACCAAAACCTGTGGGGCAGAAGCTGCGAGTGCGGCGTACTGGAAGATCCATGGGCTGCACCACCAGAAGGCGCTTACGATTTGACCAAATCGATTGCAGATGCTCCAAATGAAGCAGAAGAAATCGAGATCACGTTCGTAAAAGGTAAACCAACTGCGCTGAACGGCGAAGAGCTGCCATTGTCCGAACTGATTCTGAAGCTGAACAAAATCGCAGGTAACCACGGGGTTGGCCGTATCGACCACGTAGAGAACCGTTTGGTTGGTATCAAATCCCGTGAAGTATATGAAACACCGGCTGCAACAACTCTGATCCTGGCTCACCGTGAGCTGGAATTCTTGACACAACCGCGTGAAGTGGCTCAATTCAAGCCAATCGTTGAGCAAAAGCTGGCGCAAATCATTTATGAAGGTCTCTGGTATTCCCCAATCCGCAACGCGGTTGAAGCCTTCATTGAAGAAACACAACAAAACGTTACCGGTGTTGTGCGCGTAAAACTGCACAAAGGCCATGCAATCGTAGTAGGACGTAAATCCGAGAACACGCTGTACAGCCATGAACTGGCTACGTACAACGCTGGCGATACGTTCGACCATAAAGCAGCGATCGGCTTCATCAAGCTGTGGGGCTTGCCTACAAAAGTTCATGCACAGGTGAACGAAGGCTCCCTGCAAAAAACATTCAAAACCGAGATCAACATTGTCAAAGAAAAGGATGCGATTACCCAATGAAACTCTGGGGAGGACGCTTCACGAAGCCGACAAACCAACTGGTAGATGAATATACAGCCTCGATCACGTTCGACAAGCAAATGTGGCGCCAGGACATCGTCGGCAGCCTCGCGCATGTGGCGATGCTCGGCAAGTGCGGCATCCTGCCGATGGAGGAAGTCAAGCAAATCATTGCCGGTTTGAAAAAGGTAAAGGATAAAATCGAGCGCGGCCAGGTTGAATTCCTGGTCGCAAACGAAGATGTTCATATGAACATCGAGAAGTTTTTGATCGATGAGATTGGTCCTGTCGGCGGCAAGCTGCATACCGGCAGAAGCCGCAATGACCAGGTAGCGCTCGACATGCATCTGTATTTGCGCGAGAAGCAAATGGAGATCATTCAGCTTGCGATGTATTTGCAAAAAGCGCTGCTCAACCAGGCAGAAAACCATCTCGATACGATCATGCCAGGCTATACCCATCTTCAGCGTGCGCAGCCGGTGCTGCTCGGCTATCATCTGATGGCGTATGTATCCATGCTGCAGCGTGACATCGAGCGTTTGATGGAAGGCTGGAAGCGTGTCAATGTGCTGCCACTCGGAGCGGGTGCGCTGGCGGGGACGACTTTCCCGATCGACCGTGAGTTCGTTGCCGAGATGCTCGCTTTTGATGGGATTTACATCAACAGCATGGATGCGGTAAGCGACCGCGACTTCATCGTCGAATTCCTCGCTGATTCGGCGCTGCTAATGACGCACCTCTCCCGTCTGTGTGAAGAGCTGGTCATCTGGAGCAGCCAGGAGTTCGCGTTTATCGAGCTCGACGATGCGTTCTGCACAGGCTCATCGATCATGCCGCAGAAGAAGAACCCGGACGTAGCCGAGCTGGTGCGCGGCAAAACAGGCCGTGTTTACGGAAATTTGGTCGGTCTGCTGACCGTGTTGAAAGGTCTGCCGCTCGCATACAACAAGGATTTGCAGGAAGACAAGGAAGGCATGTTCGATACAGTAGCGACCCTGCACGGTGCGCTGGCGCTCTTGACCCCGATGATGGAGAGCATGCAGGTGCGCAAAGACCGCATGCGTCAAGCCGTAACGAACGATTTTGCTAACGCGACCGATTTGGCTGACTATTTGGCGGCAAAAGGCCTGCCGTTCCGTCAGGCTCACGAAGTTGTCGGCAAAGCGGTTCTGTACTGCATCCAGAACAACAAGTACCTGCTCGACTGCTCGATGCACGAATTCAAGGAATTCTCTCCGCTGGTGGAAGACGACATCTACCACGCACTGAACGTCGACACCGTCGTCAACGCGCGCAACGTGCTTGGCGGTACCGCCCGCAATCAGGTGGAAAAACAGATTGCGGCGTATCGTGAAAAACTGGTTGTCACCCAAGCATGGGTGGATGCAAACAGCCAAAAGGTTATGATCGAATCGTTGATCGACGTTGGTTCGCCAGCGTAAAAGCCTATCATATAAAGAAGAAACCAGTTCAACGCGTGAACAAACGTGTTGGACTGGTTTTTCTTGTTGTTGCGAACATGACTCCCACCCAATCAACGCATACTACAGGCGAAACCATTCTGGCGGATTATCCCAAGTGAGGTGAAAAATCCATGCTAAGCAACATCGGCCTTTCAGGCTTGGTGATCATTCTGGTGATCGCTCTCATCATTTTTGGACCTAAACGATTGCCGCAGTTGGGCAGAGCGGTGGGAGATACGCTCCGCGAGTTTCGCAATTCAACAAAAAGCGTGTTGGAGGAACCTGATGATGATTCGTCGCGAATGAAGGCACGTGATTGATAGTCCTTAGCGAATTCAGCCTTTCCGCATTCTGGCGGGAAGGCTTCCTTTTTTTCCTGAAATACCCACCCGTTCGACAAGAAATGAGCGAATTAGGGGATAACATTGAAGTTTTTCGAATGGTATAATGGGAGGGACGATTGTCTATTTGCAAAAAATGTCTTCTCTTTGAAACAAAACAACGATGATGACTGTCGAAAAGATGAGTGATACATAGACAACAAACTGCAGGCTGGGATGTGATTGGTTTGATCGAGATGTTTGACGTGTGGAAAACGTATCCCAACGGTACGAACGCGCTGAAAGGGATCAATGTCCGCATTGAAAAAGGGGAATTCGTCTACGTCGTCGGACCAAGCGGTGCGGGGAAATCAACCTTTATCAAGATGATGTACCGTGAAGAGAAACCGACGAAAGGACAAATTTTCCTGGGCGGCTTTAATGTAGGCCGCATTAAGGAACGGCAAATTCCGATGGTGCGTCGCAGCATCGGGGTTGTATTTCAGGACTTCAAGCTACTGCCGACGCTGAGCGTATTTGAAAATGTCGCATTTGCCATGGAAGTCATCGAGGCTCCTGCCAAGCATATCAAGCCGCGAGTCATGGACGTCCTCGGATTGGTCAAGCTGAAGCACAAGGTGAAGATGCTGCCAAGCGAGCTGTCAGGCGGTGAACAGCAGCGGGTTGCGCTGGCGCGAGCGCTGGTGAACAATCCGGGGATTATCATTGCCGATGAACCGACAGGCAACCTGGACCCGGAAACGTCCTGGGAGATTATGAAGCTGTTTGAAGAGATCAATCATCGCGGTACGACCATCGTGATGGCAACGCATAACCGTGAAATCGTCAATACGATGCGCAAGCGGGTTATTGCTATTGAAGCGGGAGAAATTGTGCGCGACCAGCAGAGAGGGGACTACGGCTATGAAGACTAGGACGCTGGGGCGCCATGTGCGCGAAGGGGTAAAAAATCTGGGGCGGAACGGCTGGATGACGTTTGCCTCGATCAGCGCCGTGACCATTACCTTGTTTATTCTCGGCGTTTTCTTGCTCCTTGCGTTCAACGTGAACCATATTGCGCAATCGATTGAAAAACAGGTCGAGATTCGGGTCTTCCTCGATCTGTTGGCCGATAAACCGACCGTCGAGCAAGTTGGCGAAAAACTGAAGGCATTGCCAAAAGTGGAAAGTGTCCAATTCGTTTCCAAAGAAGAGGGCATGGTGAAGTTCAAAGATAGCATGGGCGAAAAATCGTACCTGCTGGATGGATTGGAAAAGGAAAATCCGTTTCCTGATTCGTACGTGGTCAAAACGAAGCTCCCGCAGGATACGGCTAGTGTAGCCAAGCTGATTCAGGAGATTCCGTCAGTCAGCAGTGTCAATTACGGCGAAGGCACAGTAGAAAAGCTGTTCGTCACCACCAAGATGGTTCGCAACGTGGGGATCGTCTTTATTGTGGGACTTTCGTTTACCGCGATGTTCTTGATCGCCAATACGATCAAGCTGACGATTGTCGCGCGTCGCCGGGAGATTGAGATCATGAAGCTGGTTGGAGCGACCAACTGGTTTATCCGTTGGCCGTTTTTCGTAGAGGGACTGACGATGGGATTGGTTGGGGCTTTGATCCCGATTGTAATATTGGGTGTCGGTTATTACTACTTGCTGGATTCCATCGACCTGGTCGCAGCGATTCCATTCTTCAAATTGCT
>JBLNEJ010000466.1:0-8774 GCA_050262535.1 Clostridia bacterium | reverse complement strand
GACCGGATGTACGGCCGCGGGCTGCAGGATATGAAATCCGGGGTCGCCGCGATTATCTTCGCGGCCCAGGCGAGTAATGAAGCGGGTATCGAAATGGGGGCCGAACTGACCGTGCAGACGGTCAAACAGGAAGAGTGCACAGGCAATGGCGCGCTGGCTACACTCGATAAAGGCTACACGGCTGATGGTGCTTTGATTCCGGAGCCGTTTGGCTTGACGGCAACGATCGCACAGGTCGGCGTTGCCTGGATTCGCGTGAAGGTGACGGGGGCGGCTGCCCATGTTGAGCGTGCAGACCGAGCGGTAAACGCGATCGAAAAAGCATGCGTGCTGATCCGCTCGCTTGAGGAGTATCGGGATCATATCAACAGCAAGCCCAAGCCGGAGCATTTCCAGCATATCAAGACACCGCTGTCTGTCAATGTGGGGACGATTGAATCGGGGGATTGGCCATCCAGTGTTCCGGTCGAATGCACGTTTGTTGTTCGCGTCGGGTTTTACCCCGGACAAGACCCGCAGCAGGCGAAGGATGAAGTGGAAGCATGGATTCTTGAAGCGGCAAGCAAGGACGAGTGGCTCAAGCAGATGCCGCCGGAATTTTCCTACTTTGGCTTCCATGCCGAGGGTGCTGTCGTCGACAAGGATCAGGAGCTGATCAAGGTGCTGGAAAACGCGCATCGCCGTACACAGGGAACGGACCTGCAGTACGTATCGCTCACCTGCACAACTGATATACATTTCTACCTGAGCTACGGGATTCCGACCACCTGCTACGGTGCAACAGGTGGAAACATGCACGGTATCGACGAATATGTTGATTTGCCGAGTGTCAAGGAAGTCACGAAAACGTATGCCGCCTTTATTCTGGAATGGTGCGGGATACGCAAACGGTAACAAGAAGGGGATAGCACGGTGGAAGCACAGCAAGCGAGATGGAGCTATGTCGTAACAGGCGTATTTATCATTGCGATCGCAATCGCATTTGCCCGTTTTGCCTATGGAGTGGTGCTCCCCTTCATGAGAGACGGGCTTTCCATCACGTACCAGCAAGCTGGATTTCTTGGCACGGCTACTTCCTTCGGCTATTTGTGCACAGTGATTTTCGCCGGTGTCGCCTCGGCAAAATGGGGAGGAAAACAATCGATTTTGCTGGGGCTGCTCGTGATTTTTGCGGGGTTTGTCGGACTTTCCCTCACCCCGTCCTACGAGCTTGGAATCTTGTTCATGTGCATGCTTGGTATAGGAACAGCGTTCATCTTTACCTCATTGGTCACGATTTTGACAGGATGGTTTCCGACAAAAAAAGGCCTGGTCATCGGCTATATGAATGGCGGAGCGGGGATCGGAATGCTGTTTGTCGGCTTGGTCGTCCCTTATGTGAACAAGCTTTATCCTGAAATCGGCTGGCGTCTGACGTGGGGCTCGTTTGCGGTTGTCAGCGTTCTGGTGCTGGTGCAAACGTTGTTCTTTATGCGCAATCCGCCACGATTGCAGGCGGGAGGCATAAAGCAGAAGCAAAGCACCTCTTCATCTGCGCTCAAGACCGTCTATTTGAATCGGAAGGTTTTATTGGTGGGTGCAATCTACGGAATCGTGGGCTTAACCTACATTTCGCAGACGATTTTTATCATGAGCTTCATGCTGAAATCGGGCATCAGTCCGGCATTGGCAGGTCAATTGATTACACTCAACGGGATTTTGTCCGTCTTTAGCGCTCCGTTCTGGGGCGGCCTGTCCGACAAGCTGGGCCGACGAACCGCTTTGATTTTGGCGATGGGGCTCAATTTGATCGCGACGGTATTTCCCGTGCTGTATCCGTCTGTGCTCTCGTTTGCCTGCAACAGCATCCTGATCGGATCGATTGGGACCGGCATTTTCACGTTGATCCAGGCGTTGAGCACGGAGCAGGTAGAACCGCGGGATACGCCGATTGCGTTTAGCTATGTGACGTTTATTTATGCCTTTGGACAATTCATCGGGCCAGCGACATCAGGCTGGTTCATCGACAATGCAGGTGGATTTCAAAGCGCATTTTTGTTCTCCTCCGTATGCATCCTGATTGCGCTTGTGCTGACTACACGCTTGCAGAAACAGAAGCAGCACACAGCGGGGATGGACGTCAGAGAGTCTGGTGCCAAGTAGCGGCCGGACTCTTTGTTTTTTGGATATCCCTTTCTCCACCTCTTTCTTTTTGATATACTATTTCCGAGAAAACTGAGGGAGTGTTACAAGGATGCAGGCTTTGTTTGACAAAATGAAGGAATACCTGAACATGGATTCAGAAATCTCCTTTGACGAGTTCGACCGATACTATAAAGAAGTGCTGGATTTCCTGGGGACAGACTGGGACAAATTGAACGAAGAAGAAAGCATGCAGATGCTGTTCATTCTCGATAATCTCAAGTCCAATGCTGACGATCGCATGAAGCGTCGCCAGAAAGAGGCAAAGAAATACAAAAAAATCGTCGATCGCACGAACATCTGGATCAGCGCCATGCTGAAGCGTCTGCATGACATGGGCCTGAACGATGAAGAAATCGGCAAGCGCTATGAGGCGATTTACGAAGCAGTGTAAGCAAGTCCCGTTTCTGAAAAGGAGGAGCCTTTAGAGGGCTTCTTTTTTTCGTAATAGCCAAGACTAATCCTGCAATCCCTTTCCATTGAGAATGTGCTGGATATATTTTTCAACCCTTGACACTCGTGTTTTGGATTGTTTGGGTTCGGAAAAATAAAGGATGTATGCCCGTTGCCGTCCCGGCGTCAATGCTTCAAAAGCAGTTCTCAAGGCGGGGAGTTCATCCAGTTTATTTTGGAATTCTTCTGGAATGGTGTATTCTGTCGTCTTCTTAAAATTCACATCCAAACCGGCTTTTTCAACTTCAATGGCTTCATGAATATAGTCTTTCAGGACGGTTTCCATTTCAACGATCTCTTGCACATTGGTGAACCGAATCTGGCGCCCCGCCTGTACATTCTCCGTTTGCTGGATGAGAATCTTGTGGGTATCCTGCAACAAGGCACCTTTGTGAAACAGAAGCGCACAGTATTCTTTAAATCCATGGATTAACACGATATTTTTTTTCTCAAACGTGTAGCAAGGATGCATCCACTTATATTCTTCAGTCAGCCCGCAGTCAAGAACGATCGTTCTCAGCTTCTCATATTCTTCCTTCCACTTTTTAGCATTGCTTAAAAATTCATCAACCTTGGGATTCATTCTACTATTTGTCATCAAGGAACACCCCTTTCCCATTTTTCGATCAACTGACAGCCAAGAGAATCTTAGGCAGAAAGCAGGCATGAAGAGACGAACCTTTTCTTTTTATTCGACGTTCTGTTTTCGTACTCCTCGCATCAAGGTATAGCATCGCCTTGGCAAAAAAAAGCATGACTTTTCATGAAAAGTCATACCTTCTTCCATGTTATTTAATTGGGCCGTGATTGATTTTCGACAGCTCGTCATTGACTTCAAATATTTTGGCGTTCACCGGATCAATCCCAAAGCCTTTTAAACGAGCGGTGTGCCTCTCCACATTCTTTTGCGCGGTTTCCTTCGACTCAAACAGGTAGATGCCGCCTGCTTCTTTTTCCTCGCGATTTTCCGTCCAAATTTTCCAGATGAGGCCATCCTCTTCATTGATGCTTTTGGCTAAATCCGAGAAGCTTTCCGCCATTTCGCTGCCGAAAGGACCTTCCATTTTAAAATCAACCTGTAAAATATAAGCCATGTTACATCCCTCCTATGCCTGAATTCTATCAACCGCTGGGAGTATTTTCAACCTGATGTGTTCCCTTATGATTACGGTCTTGTTCCGTATAATAACATAGGTGGGTGGGTATTGCAGTTGCGAGGTTTACATGTAAGGAGGAGAACGAATGGAGAGAACCGGAATGTTCCCTGCACAGATTATTCAGTTGTTTAACCGGGAAACCGTTCAAGCGTGGCGCAAGGGTCAAACATATCTCTTCCGTAAAGGCGACCATATGTATTATCCGGGAAAGATTGAAAACGAGATTTATTTGATCGTAGATGGGAATGCCCGACTTTTTCATCTTCATTCCAATGGGAAGGAATGCATTTTGGGAATTGTAACCGCTGGTGACTTTATCGATATAGCGAGTGTGTTTACCGATAAACCGAGCGATGCCTACGCCATTGCGTTAACGGACGTATCTGCCGTAAAAATTGCCAAAAGCAGGATAAGGGACGAGGTCATGCGGACACCAGAGCTGTCGATGGCATTGCTCAATCATTTCGCCACCAAACTTCAGGATGTCATCCGCATACTGGAACAGGTCGCTTATGAAAAAGTGGAGGAGCGGCTGTACACTCTTCTGGAAAAGCTTGCGGACCATTCGGTGGAGCAAGCAGGTTGGCATCCTCTGCCGTCCTTTTTAACCCATAAGGACCTCGCCGGAATGATTGCCTCGACCCGTGAAACGGTTACGTTCTTGATCAACAAGTTTATTCAAAACGGGATGATTCAGTACAAGCAAGAGCAAATCTGGCTCCGTTTTATTCGTGATGAATGATGTAAGCATGCTTACATCCAAAACGTCCTCCCCCTGTTAAACTGACTGTGGCACGTAAAAATGATAGCAGGGATGGAGGCAACCAACATGAATCAGATCAATTTCGAGGCTGCAGAAAAAACGGTGCAGGCAATCCAAAAGGACCCTTCCCTCAAGATGCGAAAATGGACGGCACAGATCAAGTGGCTGCAAGGGGTTCAAAACGAAGTCAAAGTACGGGAGTTCCAACCGTTTCATATGGACGAGCCGGCGACGCTCGGCGGTACGGATGTGGCACCGAATCCGGTGGAAATGCTTATAGCAGCTGCAGGGAGCTGCTTTGCTATCACGTTTGAGGTCCTGGCCAGTCAGAACGGAATCGTTTTGAAGGAAGTATCGGTAAATGTGGAAGCTGATTTGAATGCGGCTGTCTTTTTGGGGCTTGAGGAAGGATACGGGGGAATATTCAATCCGTCGGTCACGATTAAAGCGGTGACTTCTGCATCCGAAAACGAAGTCAGACAGATCGCCAAACAGGCTTTAGCCAAATCTCCCGTACTGGCAAGCTTGAAGCATGAAGTCCAACTTCGTTTCGATTTGGTAGGAGAATGAGTACGAAATGCTAGTTGTCAAAACCTTGGTCTGCCGAACGATCTGGCAGACCGAGGTTTTTTATGTATCAAAAAAAAGCGGCAATCTGCTGCCGCATATGCCTGTTCAACGAACGTCGAAAAAGCTTCTATGAAATAAGAATGCTGCTTAGCGCCCGCGTTCGCGGCAGCGACGGCATTCTCTGCAGATTTGGTCACAGCGACGGTGACGACGACGGCGGCGGCGATGAACAGCTTTAGCCATAAGGAACCCCCTCCTTATCGGTTGTTACTATAAATTATGCTGACAAGCTCGCTTGGCATCGGCGATTGAACCAGTCCAATCGCTTGAAATTGTTACAGATGGTCGAAATGACCTGGACTCTTCCTTTTTGTTGCGTTTTCGTGTTTTGCCCTGTTTTACCTTGGAATTATCAGCCATCCCCCTTATAATAAAAGGGGCACCGCCCAAACTAACGGCCGAGGTGGTTTTCTTGACAGTAATTGCAACACTCCTGGTGATCTGCTCGGGAGTCATTCATGCCTGCTGGAATCTGTTTACGAAGCGTAGTCTGAACAAACAGGTATTTCTGTGGTCGATTCATCTGATTGCCGTAACCGCCCTGCTCCCCTTTGTTGCTGAAGAGCTGGTTACGAAAGCGATTGAGCGTCCTGTGGTGTTTTATGTGATGCTCTCATTCTTTTCCCAGATTTCCTATGTGTATCTCATGAGCAAGGCGTATCAGGTTGGCGATTTGTCACAGGTGTATCCGATCATTCGCGGGACATCTGCTTTTTTTGTGCCGATCGTCGGAATTTTGGTATTTGGGGAAAGCTTGTCACTGTTCGGGTGGCTCGGTCTGGCCTGTGTCACGGGCGGCTTGTTCATCATCAGCGGGGTTGGAACGACCAAGCTGGACGCTGCAGGCTGGAAGGCGATCCTATTCGCGTTTTTGGTCGGCTTGAGCAGTATCGGCTTTATCGTAGGTGACAAGGTAATCCTGAAGCATTTGTCACCGCTGACGGTTTTGGAAATCTCCAATCTTGGCTTCCTCGTCACGTTTGCATGGGCGACGCTGCGTTCGAAGGATCTGCTGAAA
Organism: Clostridia bacterium; assembly: GCA_050262535.1. Classification (GTDB taxonomy): domain Bacteria; phylum Bacillota; class Bacilli; order Brevibacillales; family Brevibacillaceae; genus Brevibacillus_D. The sequence goes on along the minus strand of JBLNEJ010000466.1, from coordinate 2,572 downwards.
GCGGAGTGGAAGGCGAACAAAAACATGATCCTGCTTGGATCGATTCTTTCCCCTGCTTCCTACCTGCTGTTTCTGCTGGCGATGAAGATGGCACCGCTGGCGCATATCGCCCCGATCCGTGAGATTGGAACGGTATTTGGAACGCTGTTTGGCATCTACATTTTGAAGGAACAGCAAGGGGCAAAGCGCATGCTGATGTCTGGTGTTATTACAGCAGGCATAATTTGCATCGGGGTGTGGGGATGATTTGTCATACAACAGGTGCATACTAGCGAAAACAGTAAAAAACAGAGGATTCACGAGATATGTAGAGTAAAACGGCGAATCTTCTGTCAAATAGCTGAAAATGTAATACAACAAGAGTTTACGTATTATCCTTGTTATATTACAATCATAACAACAAGATAACTGGAGGGACTGTACTATGACACCTGTTGCGACATTCTTCAAAAACCTACAACCGAAATGCTGCGCTTGCTGTGGTAACGTGATCGCTGAACAGGCGGAAGCGTACATGACCGAGTGCTTTACGTGCCAAGACAAAGATCCGGCTGACAAGTACAAGAAATAAGCGCAATGTACCGGGGGGAAGAGAGAGTCCCGGCGATAACGATTGGTAAAAACGGCTGAAGCCGTTTTTTTTGCGTTTCCGAACAAAAAAGCGCATGATAAAGGGTAGAAGCGTTGGAGGATGGAGGAGAGGGCATGTTTCACCCGACTGTGTTTGACAATCTTAAAGTAGTTCTTGAGGGCGCTGTCTATGATGCCGATTTTGACAATGCAATCTTTGTCACCGGGCGCAGCGATCAACTCGATATGGCTACCTATCATCGGCTGTTTCAGGTCGATTTTTGCCTGGCGGAAGATATGCTGGTGGAACCGGCGGAAAAGGTGATTGCACAGGTCCAATTGGGGACATCCCTGGCTGACATCGCCAGCGAGCAGCTGGAGAAAACGGTCACGGACCATATCGGCTGTACGATTTGTATTCATTTCAAGATGCGCATCAAGCATGTGCAGCAGGCGACGGAAGAGATCACTGGTATCCTTAATGAGATTTGGGGGAACCGGCCGATAATTACCCAAACCGTGATGGCCCGATTGGGCGAACAGGTGCAGATCTGGCCGCCTGAATGGTACGAAAACCGTATTACCCTTGATTTCCATCGCAAAATCGACGAAGGGAACATTCAAGATTTGCGTGAGCTGTTGGAGCACTGTTTTCGTTCATTGCAAAAATTAAAGAAGCTGTTATAGCTCAATGAAAAGGTTAATTGTTAACCAAAATACAAAACAAGTTGACAAATCGAACTGCCTATCTTACCCTAAGTGTGTAGACAACAATTTGCTTGCACTTATTACGTAAGGTTAGGTGATGAAAACATGAGCACACGCAATTTGGTTTTGGCCGCTTTGATGATTGCGATTACGGCTGCGCTCGGGATGATCAAGCTTTCGTTTCCGTTTTTTAATGAAGTGCCGATTACAGGACAGACGCTCGGCATCATGCTGGCAGGTGCTTTGCTCGGAGCGCGTCTTGGCGGTATCAGCATAGCAGCTTTTGTTGCGCTTGTTGCTGTCGGTGTTCCCCTGTTGTCGGGAGGAAGAGGCGGTCCCGGTGTTTTTGCTTCAGCCAGTGGGGGGTGGATACTGAGCTGGCCGCTGGCAGCGTTTGTCATTGGGTATATGGTCGAAAAAAGCATACACTCGCTGCGAACATGGAAGGTGTTTTTGTTCAACATCGTGGGCGGTATCATTGTCATCTACATCATCGGGATGGGCTACCAGGCTGCATTGACAGGCGTTCCGTTTTTCACGGTTGCGATCAAGTCCTTGCTCTTTGTGCCGGGGGATCTATTGAAGTCATTCGTGGCGGCGGTGATCGCAGTCCGCGTGCACCAGGCGTATCCGTTGCTGCAGGGATCGCTTGCAGCCCAGTCACAACAGCATAACGTTTCGTAAAAACCTTGAGGAGGGTTGCCATGGCAAGCCTTCTCTTCTTACTTCGCTTGCAGGGGGGAATGCCGTGTGAATACAACACCCGTTATTGTATATGCCAGAAGGACGCCGATTGGAAAAGTTGGCGGAATGCTCCGAACACTTGAACCGGAAAAACTGGTAGCCCCATTGATTGCTGATGCCCTTGCATCCTGTGGAATCGATCCGCTGCAGATTGATGAAGTGATTCTGGGGAATGTTGTGGGACCGGGGGGGAATATCGGGAGGCTTGCCGCACTGGAGGCGGGGCTGCCGCTGACCATACCCGGGGTGACGGTTGATCGCCAATGCGGTGCGGGACTTGAGGCAGTTCAGCTCGCTTGTCGCCTCGTACAGGCCGGTGCAGGTGAGCTGTACATTGCAGGGGGCGTAGAGAGCGCCAGCCGTGCGCCATGGAAAATCGAAAAGCCTGCCAATCTTTACTCTGGTTTGCCGCGATTTTATGGAAGGGCTCGCTTTGCGCCGGATGCTGTTGGTGATCCGGATATGGGGGAAGCAGCGGAAAACGTGGCAGAGGTGTACCGGATTTCACGCACGATGCAGGATGAGTGGGCGCTGCGAAGCCACCAGCGCT
>JBLNEJ010000465.1:0-6903 GCA_050262535.1 Clostridia bacterium | reverse complement strand
CAGACGATCTCGGACCAAACGAATCGGCTGTGGCGCTCCGTTGCCCTGCACAAAAATCCCGAATCACCCGATAAACGCAGTCTGTTAGGCGGCTTTGCCCGTCTTGCCGGATCGTGCCCGCGCATTGTGCATACAAAAGAGCTGGCACTCAAGGCCGCGCTCACCCATTATCCCGTCTTGCTGCTGGGCGAAAGCGGCACCGGAAAAGAGCTGGTGGCTCAGTCGATCCATCAGGCCAGCACCCGCGCCAACCAACCGTTCATCGCGGTCAATTGCAGCGCGATTCCCGACAGTCTGGTGGAAAGCGAGCTGTTCGGGTACGAAAGCGGCGCGTTCACCGGAGCCAATCGGGAGGGCAATATCGGCAAGTTCGAGGCGGCGAAGCAAGGGACGATTTTTCTCGATGAAATCGGCGACATGTCGTTGCGTGCGCAGGCAGCATTGCTTCGCGTGCTTCAGGAAAAAGTCGTCACCCCCGTCGGCAGCACGCGCACACGACCGGTTCACGCCCGCGTCATCGCCGCGACCCATCGCAATTTGTTGGAGGAAATCAAGGCCGGTCGCTTTCGGCAAGACCTGTACTATCGTCTGAAAGGAATTCAGATCACCCTGCCGCCGCTGCGCGAACGCACCGATGTGGTTGAACTGGCCGAGCATTTGCTGCAGCAGATGAATGGCGGCAATACGACGCAAGCTTTTTCACCTGAAGCACAGAAGTTGCTAGCTTCCTACGACTGGCCTGGCAACGTTCGGGAGCTGCAAAGCGTGCTGATTCAGGCTTCCTTTTTGGCTGAGGGCAGGGTCATTGAGAGCGAGCATCTGCAACTCGAACCATCGGTATTGGCACCCGAGTCCTCCGAGGTATTGTCACTGCGCGATGCAGAAATTGCCGCCATTGAAAAATCACTCGTTGCGAGCGGCTGGAATGTCAGCAAGGCCGCCAAGCTGCTCAAGATCGGACGCAATACGCTCTATCGCAAAATGGAGGAGTACCGGATTGCCAACTCCCCGTTTGGACGTGCGTAATCCCTCCGATAATCATTGAAAAAAACCATGCCGTGGGCATGGTTTTTTTGCTTACAGATTGGGAATCTGCCAGTCGATTGGCGTACTGCCGATCTTCTCCAGGAATTCGTTCGCCTTGGAGAAAGGACGACTCCCGAAAAATCCGCGATTCGCTGAAAACGGGCTGGGATGAGGCGACTGGATGATGTAATGATGATCAGCCGTAATCAATTCCCGCTTGTCCTGGGCGTGCTTGCCCCAGAGGATGAAGACGACCGGTTTTTCCCGGCGATTCAGTGTAGAAATGATTTCATCGGTAAAATGCTCCCAGCCTATTCCTTTGTGTGAATTGGCCTGTGAAGCGCGAACGGTCAACACGGTGTTCAGCAGGAGCACCCCTTGTTCGGCCCATTTAATCAGGCATCCGTTGTTTGGAATGTAACACCCCAGGTCGCTGTGCAGTTCCTTGTAAATGTTTTGCAAGGACGGCGGTGTCCCGATTCCCGGCTTGACGGAAAAGCTCAGGCCATGCGCCTGACCAGGGCCATGATACGGGTCCTGTCCGAGAATGACCACTTTGGTCTCTTCATACGGGGTCAGATGGAGCGCGGTAAAAATATCGTACATGTCTGGATAGACTGCTTTTGACTTGTACTCTTCAGCCAAAAACTGGCGCAGCTGCACATAGTACGGCTTGGCAAATTCCGTTTCGAGCAGCGGCGCCCAGTCATTTTTCAAAATCGCCATAATCTCCAAAACCACCTTATGCTTCCGTTGATTTAGGCTTCAGTTTGCCTACAGCCATTATACCTTGAATTGTCCAATCAGCACCTGCAGTTCCTCGGCGCTGTTGGAAAGCGAATGGGCCGAGGAAGCAATCTCCTCCATGGAGGCAAGCTGTTCTTCAGCGGCTGCGGAAATACTTTGCGTCCCGGTCACTGCCGTATCGGTAATTTCGGCAATTCGATCCATCGTCTGAACCATTTGGATCGAACCTGCTGACAACTGCTGAGATGCTGCGGAAACCTCCTGAATCTGGGTCGCAACCAGCTGTACGGAACGCTCAATGCCTACGAAGGTTTCACCCGCTGAAGCGATCACCCGAACGCCGGCTTCCGCTTCGTGCGTCCCTTTTGCCATGGAATTCACGGTCTTTTCGGTTTCCGCTTGAATGGTTCCGACCAAAAGGGCAATCTGCTCTGCCGAATGGGCCGATTGCTCCGCCAGCTTGCGTACCTCGTCAGCGACAACCGCAAAGCCACGCCCCTGTTCACCCGCACGGGCAGCCTCGATCGCCGCATTGAGCGCCAACAAATTGGTTTGCCCGGCAATTCCTGTGATGACCTCGACGATTTGTCCGATTTGCTGTGAGCGCTCGCCCAAGCCGCTTACCAACGCCGCCAGCTCACCAATGGTGCTCCGTATGGAGGTAATCTGTTCCATAGCTGCATGAATCGTCTGATTGCCTGTCTGCGCCAGCTCTGCTGCCTGCACCGCATTGTCTGAAACCTTCTGCGCATGCATCGCAATCTGCTGCACGTCCTGAGACATATCGTGAGCGGTTCGAGCACTGTCCTTCACATTGACCAGCTGCTGGTCGGCTCCCGTCGCCATTTCCTGTGTAGACAAAGCAATCTGCTCGGTCGCCTTGCTTGTTTGCTCGGCACTTGCAGTCAGCTCTTCGGCTGATGCCGCCACCTGCTGAGCATTCAGCCCTATTTGCATGATCAAGCTGCGTATATTATGTAACATGCGGTTGAACGAAAGGCTGAGCTGCCCGATTTCGTCTTTAGAACGAATCGTTAATTGGCGAGTTAAATCCCCTTCACCATCAGCAATCTCCTGCAGCTGCTTGTTGATACTTGCTAATGGCTTCAAGGCGGTGATCAGCAAATATGCACAGATCAAGCCAAACAAAATGGAGACAACCGCCACCGCCTCCTGAACGTACAAATGAGTGGCTTTCTCCGATTCCTGCGCAACGAGATCGCTGCTGATCTCTTTTTCGATCTTGCTCACGAACTCGGCGATCACCGGATCAAGCGCATGACGTGCCGTACGCTCTTCCCCGAAATGAATGGCAAGGGCTGTCTCGCTGTCTTTGCGTTTGGCCGCCTCGATTGCTTGGGCACTCGCTTGCGCATATGTCGTCAAAAGCTGCTCCACTTTTGCCAAAGTCTGCTTGTCCTCTTGATCCAGATGCTCCATCTGCTTCAGCTTCGCAAGGGTCGCTTGCACTTCGTCCATTTTGGACACCATCTTGTTGGCAAACTCCATGTCCCCCTTGAGAAGAAAGCCACGCTCGTCATTGGACAGTCCTGCTAAACGGAATTGTAGAAACAGCGCAAGGTCGCGAGCTTTTGTATCCTCAATCATTTCCATATATTTGTTTTGTGCCTGGTTCGATTGCACAATGGAATAGAGCTGGGAGGCAATCAACATTCCCAGCAGCATGCTGACAGCAACTATGATCTTGGTTTTCACTTTCATTTTGTCGGGTACTCCTCTCACGATGGACAAATTCACGATGCTAACCATACCATATTTGCTCTGGATGGAGAATGCCCAACTTTTCTGCAAACTTTCGTCGCGAAGCGAATGCAGTGGAATCTGAGTGGCACGAAAAAAGACAGGTACAAACGCACCTGTCGGCCCCGGAACAAAAAACTATCTGTCGCGCAGCGTTCGCTTCAACACCTTGCCCCCGGCATTTCGCGGCAATGCATCGAGAAACTGGATTTCCTTCGGCTTTTTATAAGAGGCAAGCGAAGCCGTACAATAAGCCACCACCTCTTCTGCCGTAAGCGCCTGTCCCGGCTTCAGCACGATGCACGCTCTCACCTTCTCGCCCCATTCTCCATCCGGCACCCCGATCACTGCCGCTTCCAAAACAGCCGGATGTCGATACAGCACCTCTTCAATCTCCGCCGGGTAAATGTTTTCCCCACCACTGATGATCATGTCTTTTTTCCGATCCACAATCGTAATAAATCCTTCTTCATCGACTCGGACGAGATCACCGCTATGGAACCAGCCGTCCGAAAACGCTTCTGCCGTTGCCTGTGGATCGCGGTAATACTCTTTCATCACCGTCGGCCCGCGATAAATGATTTCGCCGACTTCATTTTCTCCGACATCACGCCCATGCTCATCCACGACCCGAATCTCCACGTTGACGACCGGTCTGCCCACCGTCGTTGTTTTGCGCAGCGTATCCTCGGGGTGCAGGCAGGCCGTTGCCGGGCTCATCTCCGACTGGCCAAAGGCATCATAGATTCCCGCATTGGGGAAAGTGCTCATGATCCGCTTCTTCAGCTCGACCGGCGTGATCGCTCCGCCCGTGATACAGTGAGTCAGGGAGCTGACATCGTACTCGGCGAGATTGGGCACCTGGAACAGGAAATTCCACATCGCCGGCACCATCGGCAAAATCTGCACCCGTTCTGTCTGGATCGCTTGCAGTACTTTGACCGGATTGAAATCACGGTGAAGGATCGTCGTGCTCATCGTCATACCGGCATAGATCAGCATCGACATCGCGGCTGAGTGAAACAGGGGGGCAGCGACCAACTGGATTTGCCGGAAGCCGTAATCGAATTCCCAGATCATGTTCATGCCGTTTGTGGAAATGTTCTTGTGGGTCAAAACAGCCCCCTTCGGTCTGCCTGTCGTCCCCGAGGTATAGACAAGCATGCATGCCTCTTCGTCTGATGCCTGCTCCGCCTCTTGATACACTACCGTTTGCTGGCCTATCGTCTCGTACCCGATCATCCCGGGAATGTCCGTGTCAGACCCGACTACGACGATGTGCTCAACATTTGGCATCTTGGATCGCAGGGAGCTGATCGTCTCGGCGAACTCCTTTTCGATAAAGAGAATATGGCTGTCTGAGTTGTTGACGATATAGACGATTTCTTCTCCCGTCAGGCGAAAATTGATCGGCACTCCGGCCGCCTTCGTCAAGCTGATCCCGAAAAAAACTTCAACGAACGGCAGCCCGTTTTTCAGAATGAACCCGACATTTTTGCCAACTCCCGCCCCTGCCTGCTGAAGCCATCCCGCCATCTGCATGATCCGCTGCTCAAATTGCCGATACGTGACCCGCTGTTGATCATCGATAAATGCCTCCGTGTGGGGACTGCGCCGCGCCGCCCGTTTGATAATCTCTCCCACCAGCAGCTGACGGGAAACTGTCAATCCGGAAGTACTCATGTCCGCTCCTCCTTACAGGCCCATATTTTTGGCAATGATCACTTTCATGATTTCATTCGTCCCCGCGTAAATACTGCCTACCTGCACATCGCGCAGCCTGCGGGCGATTTCATACTCCTCCATATAGCCGTAACCGCCGTGCAGCTGCATGCACTCCGAGGCAACCTTCTTCGCCAGGTCAGTGACCCACCATTTTGCCATGGAAGCCTCCTGCACGACGTTCTTTTTCTCCATATGGCTGACAATGAGCTGATCGACAAACGTGCGGCCGATCTTTATCTCGGTCGCCAGCTCTGCCAGCTTGAACTGCGTGTTCTGGAATCTGCTGAGCGGCTGGCCGAACACATGGCGCTGCTTCACATAGTCAACGGTGAGCTCCAGCATCCGTTCGCAGGAAGCGAGCATGCAGATGGTGAGCTGAATCCGCTCCTGCTGCAGCTTTTCCATCAGGTAATAGAAGCCCTTTCCTTCTTCCCCGAGCAAATTGCCGACGGGCACTCGCGCGTCCTGGAACAGCAGCTCCGACGTATCGCTGGAATGCTGTCCAACCTTCTTCAATTGCTTGCCCTTGGTGAAGCCCGGTGTCCCGTCCTCGACCACCAGCAGGCTGATGCCCTTGTGGCCGGCCTGTGAGTCTGTTTTGCAAACAAGCACCACGAGATCGGCCTGAATGCCGTTGGAACTGAATGTTTTTTCCCCGTTCACGATATAATGGTCGCCATCTCTGACGGCTGTCGTCTTGATCGCCTGCAAATCCGACCCCGTACCCGGCTCGGTCATTGCGATGGCGGAAATGAGTTCGCCCTTGATCGCTCCCGGAAGCCACCGCTCTTTTTGCTCGGCTGAGCCAAAGGAGCTGATATACGGCATGACGGTATCACTATGCAAACCGATGCTGCCCAGCCCCGTCCCCACGCGGTCCAGTTCTTCCGCGATAATAACGGAATAAGCATAATCCGCATTCAAGCCGCCATATTCCTCATCGGCCCACGGGCAGATGTACCCCTGCTCCCCCATTTTCAACCAAAAGGAACGGGGTACCCGCCCTTCTTTTTCCCATTCCTCAAAATAAGGAACCGCTTCCTTCTCCAGAAACCGGCGCAGCGATCGACGAAAAATCTCATGCTCTTGCGTGATATAGGCTTGGTTCACTGCTTTTTCCTCCCATCCTTACACTCGTTCGATGATGATCGCCGTTCCTACACCAGCTCCGCCGCTGATTGCCACGACGCCGCGTCTGCCTTCACGGCGTTCCAGTTCATCCAAAAGCGTCGTCATCAGCATGCCGCCTGTTGCCCCAAGCGCATGCCCCATCGCAATCGCACCGCCATTCGGATTCAGCCGCTCACGATCAATTCCCAGATCGCGTTGGTACTTCAACACCGTCGCCGCAAACGCTTCATTGCACTCGAACAGATCAATATCGGCCGGCGTTAACCCTGCCTTTGCCAGCGCTTTTTCCGTTGCCGCCTGTCCGCCCGTCAGCAAAAGCGGATCAGCCGCAGCGTTGGCGACCGCTACGATTCGCGCCCGTGGGGTAAGCGAAAGCTCTGCCGCTTTTTCCCGGCTGCCGATCAAGAGCAGCGACGCCCCATCTGCAAGTGACGGCGAATTGCCGCGATGATGCAGATAGCGCAGTTCTTTTGCTGCCGGATACCGTGCCTCCATCGCTGGTGTCGCCTTCCC
>JBLNEJ010000464.1:0-8207 GCA_050262535.1 Clostridia bacterium | reverse complement strand
TTACTGGCTCCCTATCCGACGGATGAAATGAACTTCCAGGATCGGATGCAGGCGCCTGGCGCGAAGCATTTGTTGGGGACGGATGATTTCGGACGGGATATATTCTCCAGGCTGCTGTTTGGGGGACGAATTTCGCTGTTGACGGGACTTGTCACGGTGACGGTCGCATCGCTGATCGGGGTGACGCTCGGAATCATCTCGGGGTATTACCGTCGCCTGGACATGTATATTATGCAACTGATGGATATTTTGCTGTCCTTGCCTGCCTTGCTATTGGCCATCACCATCATTGCGGTGCTCGGGCCGGGACTGACGAACGCGATGATCGCAATCGTCATAGCAGTAATCCCGTCGTACGTCCGGGTTGTTCGCTCATCGGTGCTTTCGATACGTGAGAAGGAGTACGTGGAAGCTGTTCGGGCGCTGGGAATTCGGGATTCCAAAATTCTCGGAAAGCATATTCTGCCCAATATCTTGTCACCGATCATCGTGCTGATGACGGTTCAGTTCGGCAACAGTATCCTGGTTGCTGCTGCACTCAGCTTCTTGGGTCTGGGAGCGCAACCGCCGACTCCCGAATGGGGGGCAATGGTTTATGTCGGCAAAGCCTTTCTCGGGCAAGCCTGGTGGATGTCGATTTTTCCGGGACTTGCCATCATGCTCGTCGTGCTAGGGTTTAATTTGCTTGGTGACGGATTGCGGGACGCATTGGACCCGAAATAATTGACCACAACAAGGGAGGCTTTCCAATGGGAAAGAGTTTGCAGGAAAAACTGGAGGGTGTTGTTGCGGACAATCCGGCAACGTTCGGGGTTGTCGTAAAGCATCTGGATACACACGAAGAAGCGCGAATCAACGACAGCAGCTATTTTCAGCTGGCAAGTACGTTTAAGGTTCCGATCCTCGCCGCGCTGTTCCGGGATGCGGAAGCAGGCAGGCTGAGCCTTGCCCAGAGAGTTCGGCTCGAAGCAGATGATCGAGTGCCGGGATCAGGCGTATTGAAGGAGTTCGATGTCGGCGCGGAGGTCTCGCTGAAGGACCTGGCGATGCTGATGATCATCGTCAGCGACAACCTCGGGACGGACAAAGTGCTGGAGTTCGTTGGGATTGAACGCGTTGACGCCTACATGAAGGAGCTTGACTTGCGCGATATCTCGATCAAATACAGCTGCTGGGATCTGCTCAGTCTCGGCTGTGGGATGGAGGTTAAACAGAAAAACGCAGCCCATTATCAAGAGCTCAACCGGCAATTGGAGAAGAACGGTGTCGACGAGACAAGCGTGATCTTTCAGCCGATTCCCGAAAACAATGTAGCGACACCAAAGGATATGAGCCGTTTGCTGGAACTGATCGCTACCAAGAAGTTGGGCTGCGAAGAGACGTGCGATGGAATTCTTGCCATCATGAAAAGACAGCAATTGCGCAATCGCATTCCCTATTTATTACCCGATACAACGGTTGTCGCCTGCAAATCAGGGACAATCGGCAGCGTGGTCAATGATGTCGGGATCGTCTATTTGCCACAGGATCGGGGGGCATTTACCATTGCTGCATTGTCTACAGGAAATCAGACGCGCAGTGAGGGAGAACGGACGATTGCTCGGCTTGCCCGAACCGCTTACGAGCACTTTTTGGACATGTAACAGTTTCGCTAGGGCGAAGACGGGGAGGGTACTGCGATGAAAGAGAAGGACGTACTATTGGAGATCGACCGTCTTTCCCTGTTGCTTCATACCGAGCGGGGAAAGCTCTCGGCGGTCAATCAGGTCAGTTTTCAAATCCGAGCGGGTGAAACGGTCGCACTGGTTGGAGAATCCGGCTGCGGGAAGAGCATCACGTCGCTTTCAATCATGGGATTGATTCCGAAAAAGACGGGCGTCATCGAGGGATCGATCCGTTTGAAGGGAAAGGTGCTGAATCAGCTTACGGAAAAAGAAATGCGCTCGATTCGCGGGCGTGACATCTCGATGATCTTTCAGGAGCCGATGACCTCGCTGAACCCTGTGCAAACGATTGGTAGACAAATCGATGAAGTATTTCGACTGCATACAACACTTGGCAAGCAGGAGCGCCGCACCCGCACGATTGAGATGCTGCGAAAGGTCGGGATTCCTCGTGCGGAAACGATGGTAAACGATTTCCCGCACCAGCTATCCGGCGGCATGAAGCAGCGGGTGATGATTGCGATGGCGATGGCATGTGAGCCAGATTTGCTGATTGCCGATGAACCGACCACTGCTTTGGACGTCACGATCCAGGCGCAAATTCTTGACCTGATGAACGGCTTGAAGCAATCCGCCCAAACAGCGATCCTATTGATTACGCATGATCTAGGAGTCGTTGCGGAGATGGCGGATCGGGTGCTGGTCATGTATTACGGCGAGATTGTCGAAGAGGCGGATGTGCAGACGATCTTTTCCAACCCCAAGCACCCCTACACGACGGGACTGCTGCAATCGATTCCCAATCTGGAGGTTGAGCGTGAACGGCTGGAACCGATTGAAGGGAATGTGCCGATCCTGGGGGAGATTGTGCAAGGCTGTCCATTCCGTTTGCGCTGCCACCTGGCCCATGATGTCTGCTCGCGAGAAAAGCCCCCGCTGGTCCGTACGGGAAAACAGGCCGTCCGCTGCTGGCTATATGCGGATAAGGAGGTGGCGATTTGACGAATTACTTGCTGGAAGTGGAGAATCTCAAAACCTATTTTCCGCAAAAGAGGGGCCTGTTCGGTCAAGTAACCGGCTATGTCAAGGCGGTGGACGGCGTATCCTTTCAATTGAAAAAAGGCGAAACCTTAGGGATTGTCGGCGAAAGCGGCTGCGGCAAATCGACTACGGGGCGAAGTATTTTGCGCCTGATTCAGCCAAGCGGAGGTTCAGTCAGGTTCGCCGGAACCGAGGTCACCTCGCTTTCGCCCGCCAAGCTGCGTGCCTTGCGCAGCCAGATGCAGATCATCTTCCAGGACCCGTATGCTTCGCTGAATCCGCGATTGACGGTTGCCTCGATTTTGGCGGAAGCGCTCGCCATTGCGAATCCGGAGGCAGATGCGCAGAAATTGCGCGAGCTTTCTGCCGAGATTTTGCAGCTGGTTGGCTTGAATACGTACCATATGGATCGCTATCCGCATGAATTCAGCGGCGGGCAGCGTCAGCGGATCGGAATTGCCCGGGCGATCGCTGTCCAGCCGAAGCTGATCGTGGCCGATGAGCCGGTTTCTGCTCTCGATGTGTCGATCCAGGCGCAAATTCTCAATCTTTTGCAGGATTTGCAAGACAACATGGGGTTAACCTACCTATTTATTTCGCATGATCTCGGCGTCATCAAGCATAGTAGCGACCGAATCGCTGTGATGTATTTGGGCAGGATCGTCGAAATTGCCGATAAAAGTAAGCTCTTCACAAGGCCACTGCACCCGTACACGCAAGCGTTGATGTCAGCCGTTCCGGTACCCACCCCCGGACAAAAGAAAGAACGGATCGTGTTGCATGGCGATGTTCCTAGTCCGGCGAATCCGCCGACAGGCTGTGCGTTTCATCCGCGCTGCCAGCACGCCATGGAGATTTGCAAACAACAGCGTCCGCAGGAAGTGACGCAGTCTGATGGGCATCTCGTAGCCTGTCATCTATATACAGCCCATTAAAGGGGAGAAAAAATGATGAACATCGAGCGCATTGAGCTAAAACGGTTGCATATGCCGCTTAAAGCGCCTTTTGTAACCAGCTTTGGTCGTCAAACCAAGCGCGATTTTTTACTGGTTTGCATCCAGGATCGCGACGGGACAATCGGTCTTGCAGAAAGCGTCGCCATGCCGTTTCCGTATTACAATGAAGAAACGACGGATACGCTCTGGTACATGCTGGAGAGCTTCTTGATCCCCATGCTTTTCTCGAAGCAACCGAACGTGCCGGAGGATGTTTCAGAGCTGTTCTCTCCGATCCGGCGGAACAATATGGCAAAATCAGCGCTTGAAGGCGCGATTTGGGACTTGTACGCCAAGCAGCAAGGAATCTCGCTTTCTGCTGCACTTGGCGGAACGAAGACGGAGATTGATGTAGGTGTGAGCATCGGAATCGAGCCTAACGTTGAGGATGTCTTGAGTAAAGTGGAGCAGTTTGTGGCAGATGGATACAAAAAGATCAAGGTGAAAATCAAGCCTGGCTTTGATGTGGCGTTGATCGAGGCGATCCGCAAGCGCTTTGGCAACGAGCTTCCCCTGATGGCGGATGCCAACTCCGCTTATACGATGCAGCAGCTGGACATTTTGCAAGCGTTGGATCAGTATGATTTGCTCATGATTGAACAGCCGCTGGCACACGATGATATTGTCGACCATGCGCAGCTGCAGGCAAAGCTTGCAACCCCGATTTGTCTGGATGAAAGCATTCATACGGCAGAGGATGCGAGACGTGCGATTGAGCTTGGCAGCTGCCGTATTATCAATATCAAGGTCGGCCGGGTCGGAGGGCTGAGTGAGTCGAAAAAAATCCACGACCTGTGTCAATCACGCGGAATTCCGGTCTGGTGTGGCGGTATGCTGGAGAGCGGCGTCGGACGCGCGCACAACATCGCCATAACCTCGCTTGCGAATTTTACAATCCCGGGCGATACGTCAGCTTCAAGCCGGTACTTTGAACAGGATATCGTTGATCCAGCAGTCACAATGGTGAAGCCAGGCGTGATCGCTGTTCCCAAGGGGCCAGGAATCGGCTACGCAATTGACTGGGAGGCTGTAGAATCGTTCAAGGTTCATGAGAAAAGTTTCACAAGAAAAGTTGAATGAGATTCACGCAGGAGTGAGTGAGGATGCATCCAGATATCGAATACAGAATGATTACCACAGCGCATGACATGCATGAGATTGAAGAGCTCCAGCGTACGGTTTGGGGTGGAGCGACTGCCACGCCAGTACCGCAATTGGTCGCTTCCGTCCAAAATGGCGGTGTCGTGATCGGGGCCTACATCAACGGGAAATGTGCCGGCTTTTGTTTCGGCTTTGCCGGCTTTAAACAGGGTGAAACCTATCTGCTCTCCCACATGCTCGGAATTCTGCCTGAATACCGGGATTTGGGGCTCGGCAAGCGGCTCAAGCTGGAACAGCGAAACTGGGCGCTGGCCAACGGCTACAGCAAAATGATGTGGACATACGATCCACTTGAAGCGCGGAACGCCTATTTGAACCTGTGCAAGCTTGGCGGCAGGGTACGGACATACATCGAATCCTACTACGGAGAAATGAAGGACGGCATTAACAAAGGACTTCCAACCGATCGTTTTCTCTTGGAATGGGATTTGCGTTCCGAACGGGCGAGTCGGGCCGCAGAAGGTGATCATCTAATGGAAACAAAATGGCGTGAATATCCGCTCTTGCTCGACTGGGAGGAAGTTGACTCGTTTCCGGTGCCAACCGTTCAACATTCCCTTGAACGCACGCAAGGGTATCTCATTCCAGTCCCTGCAGCCATTCATGATTTGAAACGGGAGCAAAGCGCTGTTGCCTTGCAATGGCGCCTTGCGCTGCGCGAGCTGTTCCAAAGCGCGTTTGCAAACGGGTATGAAGCGGTTGGCTTGTTGAAAAGCGATGAAAAGGTGCACTTTTACGTAATCGAAGCGAGTCAGTGATAAGGGGGAGAGGGAAGGATGAATCAGTTGCAGGAGCATGTGGGGAAGCTGACGCAGGAAGCCAAGATTCCCGGGGCGTTCATCGGGGTTAGCGTTGACGGCGAGTTTGTGCATGCCAATGGATTCGGGTTTCGCAACGTCGATGAGCAGGCGGAGGTAACAGCTGATACCTTGTTTGGCATTGGCTCGATTACCAAATCGTTTACATGCGTTGCCATCATGCAATTGCAGGAAGCGGGCACGCTTTCGGTTCATGATCCGGTTGTCACTTATTTGCCTGAATTTCGCACACCAGATGCAGAGCGAACAAAGCGAATCACGATCGCTCATTTCATGTCGCATACATCTGGCTTGCCACCGCTTTCTTCCCTCTATTATGCGATGAAACGCAGCATGGAGATCGATCCTTCCGTGCAGGAGCTGGAGAGCGGGATTGATTTAAACAACCACGACCCGATCGATACGTACGAGGAACTGATGTCGTTTATCGCCAAGCAGGATTTTGAGCTGCTCGGAGAACCAGGGACGCAGTTCAGCTACAGTAATGACGGGTATGCTTTACTAGGAGCGATCATTGAGCGGGTTAGCGGCAAAACGTACGAACATTACATCACCGAGCATATCCTTGTCCCGGCTGGGATGCATCATTCCGTGTTTCGACCAGAAGTGCTGAGCGACCACGATGATATCACCACTCTCTATACAAGCAAAAGCAAAGATGGCACGAAAGAGGTTTTTGCAGCACCTCTTTGGTGGGATGCACCTTCTATGAGAGCAGCAGGCTTTTTGAATTGTACGGGGCGGGATTTGGCCAGGTATGCGGAAATTTTCCGTACGGGTGGTTTGGTAGGCGATGTGCGCATTCTTTCACCCGAAAGCGTGCAGCAAATGATCGGCAACTACGCGCAGCTTGATCCACTTCGTCACTATCAGTACGGTTTGATGGTCACGCCCGATTACAATGGCAGCACACTCATCGAGCATGGCGGCTCTTTAAAAGGGATCGCTGCACAAATGGGCATCGTCCCTGAACAGGGAGTTACCTGCGTCATTCTGACCAATCTGGATGGAGCCCCATCGACGGACTTGCTCGTGTCGGGGCTGAACTCTGCGTTGTCGCTTCCATTGGATACACCTGCTGCCGTTTTTGCGGATTACGAAATCTCCTCTGACCAACTGCAAGAATATGTTGGAACCTATCAATCGCAGGAAGGGGTAAAGATTGTCGCTGCCATGGGCGAAAAAGGGCTTGAGGTCACGCTGAAAGGCAATCAACTGCCGCTGCGCGCCGTGGCAAAGGACAGCTTTGTGTTTCGGAGCGGAGCTGTATCCGAATCATGGGTTCGCTTTATCCGCGATGAGAGCGGGGCGATTGTCCGCGTCTTTTTCCACTTCCGACAATTGAACAAAGTGAACCAAGAGAAAGAGTTGTTTCCAGGTAGACAGACGTTTGAACAGTACGCCCAAAAACGTCTGGAAGAGGCAAAGGTTCCAGGCGTGATCGTCTCATTGGCGCATGAGGGCAAGCCGTTCTATGAAAAAACATTCGGATACCGCGACAAGGAAGCAAAGGCGCCGATCAATGCGGATACGATTTTTGGAATCGGATCTGTGACAAAGTCGTTGACATGCGTAGCGGTCATGCAGCTGCAGGAGGCAGGGAAGCTGTCAGTTCATGATCCGGTCGTGAAGTATTTGCCCGAGTTCCGTACGCCTGACGAGGGACATACAAAAGCGGTCACTATCCATCATTTTATGACCCATACGCTCGGACTACCGCCGCTGTCCTCCCTGTTTCCGGCGATGCTGCGCAGCATGGAGAATGATCCTGCGGCAGAGGAACTGCGAAGTATGCCGGTATTTGCCGGGCTGCAGCCGATCGATACCTATGAACAGCTCATGGATTATATTGCTTCCCTCGAAATTGAATTGTTAGGTCCTCCGGGAACGCAGTTCAGTTATTCCAATGATGCTTACGGGCTCTTGGGTGCGATCATTGAGCGGGCAAGCGGTCAGCCTTATGAGCAATATGTCCAGGAGCACATTCTTGCTCCGCTTGGGATGGACCGTTCGATCTTTACGCTTGAACAGCTTGAAGGCGATGCCAACATCACAATGATCTACTCATCTCGCACCACAGACGAGGAGAAAGAGGTTTACGCGGCACCGATCTGGTGGGATTCTCCATCGATGCGTGCAGCCGGTTTCCTGAAATCGAGCGCAGCTGACATGCTGAAGTTCGTCGAGTTGTTCCGAGTGGGCGGGATTTCAGGGGAGACGAGAATCCTGTCTGAGGAAAGCGTCGCGCAAATGGTTGAATCCCACGCTGCGGTTGATGGAGTTCGCTCCTATGGCTATGGTCTTGGCGTTCAGAAAATTTCGAATGTCACCAGGCTTATCGCGCATACCGGAGGAATCAAAGGGGTGACCGCTTATTTGTTCGTTATGCCTGAAATTGGCATCACCGGAACGATCCTCTCCAATGTGGATGACACGCCGATTCAGGAGCTTACGCTGCGTTTAGTCAATGGCATTTTGGGGCGTCCGCTTGAGACACCGCTCGCAACCTTTGCCGATTACGAGGTCCC
>JBLNEJ010000463.1:0-21484 GCA_050262535.1 Clostridia bacterium | reverse complement strand
TCTGCATATTGTGGAGGTACAGATTGGACCATCGCTCGAGCAGGTAATGTTTCAGTTGAAAAATACGCACTTCTTTTGCGCTTTCCCGACTCGTTACGATTTCATGAATGTAATGGGCTTCCCTGATTTCCGGTGTCTGGGTTTTGGCAAGAAAAAACTCCATCATGCCAAACCTTGTCTGAATGAGCAGAATCGGTACCATACAGATCAGGCTGAGCAAGGTCAATCCCCAATGCGTGTGGACCAAAAAGATCAGGAAGGAGACAAGCGTGATCATTGATTGACCAATATCCATCGCCGTCTTGAGCGGATCGAGAAAGCGTTCACCGATCAATGAGCTTTGCATCCGGTGAAGTCGATTAAAAAAGTCTGACTGGTCATAACAGGAAAGCGGAACAGCCATCGCTTTCTCTGACACCTTTTTGGTCAAATGGTAGTCAAGGATTTGCTCCATTTTCGCATCGTTGACCTTCATGACCATCGAGAGCAGATGGTTTGTACCCGCCACCAGGAAGAACAGGAGCAGCAGGAACAAGCTCTGTTCAACGTCGATCTGCTTCTGTGAAATGACCTTCATCACATGATTGACCAATTCTTTAGTCAACCAGACTGTTGTGAGCGGCAGCATGGCCAATACGATCCGTGTGGCGGCAGAGACAAGAATCCATTTTTTGCCAATCCCCCATACCAGAACCATCGCCCGTACCAAACTATGATTCATTTGCATCCATCCTATTGATTCGCCGCGAGCAGCTTTCTGAACTGATCCACTGAATCTGGAGTATCGAAAGGCTTATATCGAATTACGTAGTCCTGATCGACCAGTAACGTAGTCGGGAATCGCGTAATCTCATTTTTCATCAAGAACGAAGGCTCTGCCTTCATGTGGTGAACCCCGGTGAATTTGTGTTCTTCCAGCCACGCTTCCACCGATTCGGTCGAGGATTCGGTTGTCATCAGCAGCAGATGGCGTGAAACCAGGGGGTCCGCATCGATCAATTCGCGCGTATGACGCGGGCAGTGCGCACAGCCTGTATGAACAAAATTGACGATCATCGGCTTCGGCAATTCATCCAGCCATGAAGAGGCCTGTTCTACCGCGAAGAATGACTGCAGGTCGAGCCTTGCGCCTATGGGAGGACCGTTCTTTTTTTGTTGCAAGCTGGAAGGGTTAAAGTGGAACACGATCTGTCCCGTTGTTTTTATTGTTTTGCTACCATAAAAAAGCAGAACCAGAAAGAACGCAAACAAGCAAAGCTGTACAAACAGCACCATTGCAATCATCACCCTAAGGTCGATCATAGTCGAAAGGCAAAGAGTCCCCCTTTGCCTTTCGTTTTTTTCGTCAATCATTGAATCTTACACACAAACGCATACGCAACCGCAAACCTCTTTACCGTTAATAACTTTGCAGGACGTGCTACAGCTGCATTTTTCATCCGACACACAGACTAAGCCGTTTGAAGAAGAGCCGCCCAATTTTTTCAGGAAGCTAAGCATCGATTGTTCACCTCCTCGCTCCTATTGCGGAATCATGCATGACGGGGTATGTCTCATTGCCCAAGGAAAGCCTAGTAAGGGGAGCAGGTGCAACCGCAAACGTATTTACCGCCCTTGTAATGGCACTCCATGCTGCAATTGCCTTCTGTATCCTGAACACAGTCAAACCCGCCATAAACGTTGGAAGAACCCGCCAGCTTTTTCAAGAAATTCAGCATTCTGTTTCACCTCCCTGCCATTTTTTTACACGTTGTTACCTCGTGCAGCTCTAGTATAAGAATTCCACATGTGCATTTTTGTGAAAAAACTCACAGAAATTGCTACTTCCCGAATACGTCCCGAGATTGCCTGATTCAGCCCAAAAAACCGGGAAGATGCATGCGTATGTACAAAAAAAGAAGCAAGCTACCCATTGAGCCTGCTCCCCCACACAATTCCCATCTGACTTGCCATCAGGCTGGCTTGCTTGCGATCGACAACCTGTAGCTTGTTCAGAATAATGGATACGTAATTGCGAACCGTCTTTACATTCAAATCAAGCCGTACTGCAATTTCGTCGTTCTCGAAACCTCTGGCTATCAGCTCAAGGATTTCTCTCTCCCTGTTCGTTAAATCGGGTACATTCTCCACCTGAAACTGCGTGAAAAGCGAGTCGAAATAAGCCATCATCCTCGTTGCGATATTCGGCCCGAAAATAGCCTCGCCATGGGCAACACTGTTGATCGCACGTTCGATCTCTTCCTTGTCTACCCCTTTGAGCAGGTATCCTTTTGCCCCATGGCGCATGGCCGAAAAGACGGAATGATCGTCATCGAACATGGTTAGCATGATAATGCCAATCTGCGGATGCTGGAGCGCGATTTCGCGGGTTGCTTCGATTCCGTTTTTTTCCGGCATGCCGATATCCATCAAAATGATATCCGGCTGCACTGATTCGGCCAATTGGATTGCTTCTTCCCCGGTGGCAGCAACCCCGACTACCTCTACGTGGGGAATCGCATGGAGAATGGCAGTAAGCCCTTTTCGATAAACAGGATGATCATCGGCAAACAGAACCTTAATCTTTCGAGTAGGTGTGGATGTCATATGCAAACTCCTTTAGAGGAAAAGTAACCATAATCCGTGTTCCGATCTCTGGAAATGATTCAATCGCAAACGTTCCCCCCAGTTCCTCCGCCCGTTCTTTCATTGAACGAATGCCTACCCCTGTAAGGTAATGGTCAGGCAATCCGGAGCCATTATCTTCGATTTCCAACAGAAGCATTTGATTCCGGGAATGCAAGGTAATCACGCATTGTGTGGCCCCTGCATGTCGGATGATGTTCGTCATTCCCTCCTGAACGATTCGATACACCGCTACTTCAATCGCAGCATGCAGCGGTCCTATCGGTTCTACCGCCGAGATGGTGACATGCATGCGATCGCTTTCAAATTTTTTTGCCATATCTCGCAGGGCGTAGAGAAGTCCGAATTCATCCAGGGTAGGTGGGCGCAATGCATAGACGAGACTGCGAATGTTGCCCAGCGCTTCTTTTACATCGGCCTTGATTTCAGTCAGAATTTCAGAGAAATTCTGACTTGCTGCAGGCTGATTAAGCACCATATCGAGCCGCAATGGAATACTGGACAAAATCGAACCAAGCCCGTCATGAAAATCCCGTCGCAGCCGCCGCCGCTCCTCTTCCCTGACATGAATCAGTCGTTCGCGTGATTTTTGCAGCTCCCGTGCCAGTTGATCAGTGTGGACCGTAACGGCAACCTGGCGTACCAGATCCTCCAAAAGATAAT
This sequence comes from Clostridia bacterium, assembly GCA_050262535.1. Lineage (GTDB taxonomy): Bacteria > Bacillota > Bacilli > Brevibacillales > Brevibacillaceae > Brevibacillus_D. The sequence continues at coordinate 18,196 of JBLNEJ010000463.1, read as the reverse complement.
ATTTATCAGGAGGAAGCGTATTGCTCAAATTGTTTGTACCAAGGACAAGCAATCCGATTTTTTCACCTTGCATGATCAACGGCAGCTGGCATGTCTGACTTGTCGGCTTTCCATGAATAATGCGGTGTTTGGTTGTACCTTCATCTGCCATCACAATCTCGACATAGGTCAAGTCCAGGGCTTGCGCAACCCCTTCAAGAATAACGGGAAGAACCGATTGATTCGCCAGTACGGTCTCCATTTGCCTCGTCAGATTCGACAGAATGGCATATGGTTCTTCACGCTGCCCGTATACGAGCTCGTTAACCCCTTTGTGCAGCTTCAACCTGACGCTGTGTAGCAGAAGAGCCACCATTCCGGTAAGCACCAGATTAAGCAGCGTGTACTCATCGCGGAGTAATACCAAGCCGATCGCTCCCACAATGACAACATAGGCTGCCATGATCATCGTATTTACGGTCCCCGCCACAATCATACGATTAAACTGGGAGGTGAGATGGTTGATCCGCGACTCCAGCACCGCTACCCCGAATCCGAACGGCCACGAGATCATCCCCGAATACATGATGATCAGGGAGAGACCGCGATTGAGCGGAAGATCGAATGCATTCTGACTAACTAGCAACACGATCCCCGCCGCATGTATGACCAGGCTGAACAAAAACCAGCGCAAATACCGCCGCAGCTTGGGTGAGGAAGCATGCGTGTACCGATAGTACTGGGCATAGATTACAAGCAAATGCATGATCATGAGGAACGGGACCATCACCCGTATGTCCCATTTCAGAAAATTGAGCGGGCTGTCGGGAAACAAAAAGCAGCAGACAACGGTAAGCACACTCCAGATGAGGGAAGGAAGCTTCGTCCAGCGCGGAGAAAAGCTCCCTCCTGGGAACAGAAAGAGAAAGGAGAGAAAGACAGGACTGAGCCCTCCCAAAACATACATGAGATTGTACAGCTCCGGGTTTTCCCGCAAGGAATACGGATCGACCGTACACGCTGTATTAATCACCAGCAGCGTCATCGATGCAAAGAGGCAAACGAGATCCTTTCTGCCAAAATGATAAAGCAACACGCCCATGCTGATTGCCGTCACACAGGAAATGGACGCGAGCAGCAGCATAAATCCGTAATAGTACGATTCATAATCGTGCAGACGATGCAGCATGCCTATATCGTATGACGTGGCATAGTGGATGTTCGTTGTGATTTTCGGGATATATTGGCCGTACTGTAGCAATTGATATTCATACCATTTGGGAACGATGAAATAGAGTAGCGAGAGAATAAACGAGGCCCACCAAAGTAGATGGGAGAAAGTGAGGAGAAGACGTTTGGCCCTTTCCACATGCGCGATCCAATACCTTTTCACGATACCATTCACCTTATAGATTTGCATTTATTTATCATGTTTATATTATCGGAAAAAGTACAGTCATGCATTTGTAGCCTTTCGCCGCAATCGAAATCGCCGCTGTCTCGCTGCCAACTTCACTACGCTGTAGCCAGAAGCAAAATGCGCATGTACACGGAAAAAGCCACCTGAGTTTCAGGTGGCTGCTTGAAATGACTTATGTCGGACGGCGGTCGTGAAGCCAGTCTCTTCCTTCCACTTTTCCAATCGAGGCCATCAGTACGGAAAGGTGTTCCGTACCGTCGATGCCGAGATACTCATTCATTTCCTTGTCAAACCAGTGCCCGACCGTGCATACGCCCAAGCCGAGCGCATTGGCGGCGATGTTCAGGTTTTGGGCGACGTGTCCCACATCCCACCAGATGTATCGGTAGGCACGCTCCTTGTATTTAGAGCGCGTGCGTTCCACGACAGCCGTCCAGACGAAATTGACGGCGCTTCTGCGCGTCATCTCCTGCTTCTCCGTAAACAGGTAAGCGATTTCGGAGACGTCCTCCAGCTTCAGCCCCTCCAGACACCACTGCTCGACATCGAGGTGGTACAGGCCGCTCTCCAATCCTTCGACATTGTTGATCAGCATGTACGTCTCGATCGGGTAGAGCGCTCCTGCGGATGAAACCATCCGAATCTGGTAGTCGCCCATGTCTGCGGTAATCCCTTGTGTGGCCCACAGCAATGCGTTTAGCTCGTTCAATGTCATCGGTTTGTCGAGAAAATTCCGCCGGGATCGCCGGTTCTCCAACACCTCCCAAATCGCTGGTGCAGCGGGAAGCTCCGGTTTTCCCAAAGGGATGCGAACGGCTGCCTCTTCATACCGCAAATACGTTGGCGGTCGGTTAGCAAAATCGTATTTGGCTGCCCAGCCCTCCTCCAGATCGCCCACCGCATACGAGGTTGCCTTGATAAAATCGTTACTGATTTTTTGCCATTCGGGGTGCATATTGTCCTCCTGATTTATCGTTATTGCCGGCTACGCCAAGTATAAATCCACGGATTACAATTAGTAAAATTATCGTTTATAATATTATTCATTAGATTTTGCTAATGAAAGGAGGAGAGCATATGACGTTGGCACAATTGCAGGTCTTTATCGCCGTTGCCGAAACCCGGCATTTTACCCGGGCCGCCGAAGCGCTTGGCTTTACCCAGTCGGCTGTCTCGCAAATGATTCGCAGCCTGGAAACGGAGCTTGGCGTTACCCTGTTTCACCGAAGCCGCAACGGGATTTCGCCCACCAGCATTGGCGAGCGGATGCTTCAGCATGCCCGAGAGATTGTGCATATTACCTCCTGCATGAAGGAAGAAGCATCCGCTGCCCAAGGCGTCGAAACTGGTACCCTGCGCATCAGCTCCATTCACAGCGTATCCAACAAAATTTTGCCCGGTCTGATCGGCTCGTTTCGCAAGCGCTTTCCCCAGGTGGACATTGTCCTGTTCGAAGGAGGATACGAGGAAATCAACAGTTGGATCAATCAATCGGTTGTCGATGTCGGCTTCACCACCCTGCCCGAAAAGGACATGACGGTCTTTCCGCTGACCCGCGACGAGATGATGGTTTTTGTGGCAGAGGAGCATGCACTGAAGGATGAACCGTTCCTCACCTTCTCCCACATTAAAAATAACTGCTTCATCATGCCGAAGGACGACTGCATCCAAAAGCTGCTCCGCGAAAACGGTCTGCAGTCGCATGTCACCTTTGAAGTCCGCGATGCCTCGACGATCCTGGCGATGGTGCAGGAGCGGGTTGGCGTGACGATTTTGCCCGAACTGTACATTCCCGAGGTGTTGCCCAGGGTGGTCGGGATACCGCTGCGTCCAAAGATTACCCGGGAGCTTGTGATTGCGATTCGGAACAGCCAATGTATGTCCCCGATGGTAGCCGAGTTTATTTTGCATAGCCAGAATTTTACGAAGAGCGGGTGAATGGATGAAGCGTGTGGTCAAAAACAAGCTGGAAGTCATGATGAGGCAAAGCAAGTTTGCTGCCGACAAGCATTTTGCCATTGTTATCGATGATGTTGCACTGGATGAATGGCTGCATCACCTTTACCCTTCCCTTCATCTCCTGGGCATGATCCCCACTCTATTCGATTGGATCGATGACCCGGACACAACAACGTTTTTGCAATCACGCTATCAGTCGGCAAAACCGGTAGAGATTTTGCCGATCATGATCTGTCCCGACGACTGTGACCTGTCGTGCACCGTCATCGTGGCAAAGGTCGTACAGGCAGGTGAACACGTCATATGGGAACAGGTCGGGATTGATCATAGCGACATCAGTGGAGATTATCAATGGGTCGGATCACAAGTGGAGTGGTTGACGAAGGTGCCGCCGCTTGTGTTTGATAAAGCGGGATATTACGCGGAGTTGAATAAGATTTATGGATGAAAATTCAGCACATGCTCCCAAATCAGCTTCACCTGCCGCCCGACCTCCTCATCATCCAGTACAATCTGCTTGCTGCGCTCAAACCACCCGAGATAGTAGTGGTACACCAACTCCGCTTTCTCCCGTGCAGCCTGCCTGGGGCATCCCGCTTCCTGCAGCAGCGAGGAAAAGTATGCCATTCGTTGGTCCTCAATCGCCTCAAGCGCTTCCCGATAGCCGTTCTCCCGTTGCCCCAGCCGGCGCAGGTAAAACATGAAGTCGTTGCCTTGACGGTGTTCAAACATGGTGGTCAGCAGGGTACGAATCTTGTCTGCTGGCGTCTGGCTCGTTTCGACCGTACGGATGACAGCTTCGGTCGCCAGCTTCCGCCAATGTTCAAAGATTTTATGCAGAAAGCTTTCACGGTCTTTGAAATACCAGTAAAAGCTGCTTTTGCTGCACTTCAGCTGCTTGGCCATTTTCTCCACAACGAGCGCATCCGCGCCGCCGGTGGAAAACAGCTCAACGCCCAGCTGAACCCACTGCTCCTCGGTCACAAGTATTTTGGGCATCCGGTTTGGCCTCTCCTTTCTTTATGTACGTTTACGTGCAGAAGATATCACGAAAGGATGCGGCTCTGCAACACTACACTTGGAACCGGTTCACATTCTCGACAAGCGATTGTGCCATCCTGCCCAGCTCCTCCGCTTGCTTCGCATACTGGTTGATCATCCGGGTTTGTTCTTGAATCGTCGCCGATACTTCCTCCGAACCGGCTGCAGATTCTTCCGTTGTCGCACAGATCGTTTCCATCGTGACAACAATCCGATTTTTATCCGCGTCCATCGTTTTGAGCACCTCGACCATTTCCTGAATCTGTTTGGTCATGGCCAAAATCACCTCATTGATCGCGGCAAATTGCTGTTCCACTTCCCCGACACGCTGATTCTGCTGATTCACGACCCGATCAATTTGATAGGTTTGCTCGACAACCCGCGAAGCCTGCGATTGCACCGAATCGATAATCCCACTGATATTATCAGCGGCCTTGCTTGACTGCTCGGCCAGCTTGCGCACTTCATCGGCAACAACCGCGAAGCCGCGTCCATATTCTCCCGCTCGCGCAGACTCGATGGCGGCATTCAACGCAAGCAGGTTCGTCTGGCTGGACAAGCTGGCGATAATCTCCGTGAAGGATTGGACATCATCCGTCAGTTCCGCGAGATGAGTCACGGTTTGTTTGATCGTCTCGACTGCCTGCTTGTTCTGCGATGAGGCAACCTGCAAATCGTGAATGGAGGAAACTCCTTTTTCCTTTGCCTGGATAATGACCGATGACGTTTGCTCAAGCTGACCGGATCGGTGGGTCAGCGCCGTAATGCGGTCGGCAAGCTCCTGAATGGCCAGTACGCCCGATTCGGCTTCAGTTGCTTGGCTGACTGTTCCGGTTGCGATTTCCTGCATCGTGCGGTCAATGCTTTCCGCGGAGTATTTAACCTGCTCGGTTGATTCCGCCAGCTGGGCAGAGGTTTTCTGGACTTCACTGGCCGCCTCATGAATTTGTCCGACCAAACCGCGCAAATAGTGAACGGTATCGGACAGCATGTGCTGCATCTGACTAAACGAATCCTTTCCCTTCACCTGCAAAACTGCAGTCAAATCCCCGCCGTGCACCTTCTGCAAGTAGCGGTTGGTCACAAAAATCCGCTTCAGCATTACCTGATCAAGCAACAGATACAACAGGATCGCAACGGCAAGAAACGTACCGAGCGCAAACAGGAGAAGCTGCTTTTGCAGAACATCGGCAGCACTCAAATACTCCTCTCGCTCGACCACTGCCACGAATGTTTTGTTGTCCATTTTGCGATAATCAACAAAAACGGCTTTATCCCCCAGATTCGTTTGCAGCTGTCCCTGCTCGGCTGCAAGATTGAGTGAGGGCGCCACATCTGCAAGCTTCTTGCCGTTCCAAGCAGCATTGGGGGCATACTCGATATTGCCCTGTTCATCCACCAGCAGCATGTAGCCTGTATGCCCGATCCGTGTTTCCTTGGCCATCGTTGAGAGCTCGAAATTGCTCACCAGATTGGCGTATTCAACCGGCTCCATGCCAATCTGGACAATCCCCGGCTTGTCCTTGCGACCTACCCCCGTATACATGAACATCTTTTTGTCCGCTCCCCGTTCCATCGGGTCCTGCGCCAGAACCTTGGACGGGTCGGTAATCAGGTCCATGAAGCTTTTCGTCTGCTCGCTTGAATGAAAATCAAATCCATAAAATTCCGTCTTGTTGCCATATATCAAAATTCCTTTCTCATCGGTGACGTGAATTTCGTTTACGTTCAGTTCATTCGCGAGCTGCTGCATGTTTTTCGTTTCCAGCAGCGAAGGGGTGTTCGCGATCAGGATGGCGACGCTTTTGGTCAACGCAATCATCTCTTTCTTCATCGTTGACACGACAGCCTCTTTACTTTGCTTCTGCGCAGCCAGACGCGTGGACAGTTCATCCAGCTTCTGACTGGTCGCAAGTTCCATTTGCTTGATCGACAGATTTTTCACTTCGTTCAGGACAAAGTACGACATGATCGAGATCGTTAAGAACAATAGCAAAAATAATGGCACCAAAACTTTTAAGCGTAGCTTCATAATGGACACTCCCCATTTAACTGAATATTCAAACTAACAATTCTCTACACGTGCTTTTCATCCCTTCCGTCATTTCCGTTTCCCAACGTTTTTGGCTCGACCTCATTGCAGAACATATTTACGAGCCATAGTATAGCTTGTTCCAAAATGGCTGACTATCCGGTAAATTACGTATTTTGGCAGCCTCATTTAAGATGGCAAGATGGTCTTTCTGCTCGGCACCGCCAAACTTGTGACAGGGCCTTCTCTACGTTTATTTCGAAAGCAACACGTATCCATTCCTATCAGCCAAAAGAAAAACCCCACCTTTTCAGATGGGGGGAGCTTTGTCGAATCCTGTTATGCTTCGATTGCCAGCGCTGCCTTTTTCGCACGCTTCTCTTTTCGTTTCATACGCCGCTGCTCCATGACCGTGTAAAAGGACGGGATGACAACCAGGGTGAACATGGTCGAGAAGAAAAGCCCCGAGATAATGGTCACGGCGAGCGGCTTGAACAGCTCGTCACCGGAAATGCCGAGCGGGAGCAAGCCGGCGATCGCGGTCATTGAGGTGAGTACGATCGGGCGGAAACGGGCTTCTCCCGCATCAATGACGGCTTCCTTCAGGCCAAGTCCGCGCTTCCTTGCCTGCTCGATGAATTCAACCAGCACGATCCCGTTGCGAACGACGATCCCGGCCAGCGAGACAATGCCCATCATCGTCATGAAGCCGAGCGGCGTGCGTGTGATGAACAGGCCGATCAAGCTGCCTGAGATGGCGAGATAGACGGTGCTCATGACCAGTGCAGGAATGCGCAGCGAGTAGAACTGCATGGCGATAAGAATGACGATCAGGAAGACGACGATAATGGACAACTTGCCGAGATTGATAAAAATCTCCACCTGTGCCGACGTTTCGCCGTCATATTCCAGGAAGTAGCCGTCCGGCATTTCCATTTTGGCGAGCAACGGCTTGATTTCCTTCATCGCATCGGTCGCCGTACGTCCCTTGACCTCGCCGGAAATCGTGATGGTGCGGTCGAGATTTTTGTGCGGGATGTTCTGGATGCTAAACGACGGCTTGACCGTGACGAGCGAGGAAAGCGGGATCAGCTCGCCCTTTGCATTTGGAACGGTGATTTGGGAAAACACATCGGTTCCCGCAGGGTCTTTCTTGTTCAAATACAGCGTGATATCGGTCAGCTGCTTGCCGTCATCGAACTCGCTCACCTTGATCCCCTCGCTCACCAAACGCAGCGTACGGGAGAGGTCGGCCGCCGTGACGCGGTTGCGCTCCAGCATCGGCTGATTGACCTCAAAGGCCAGGGAGTAGCGATCAACCCCGAAATCATCCTGCACCTCGGAGATTCCTGGCAGCTTCGCGATTTTCTCCTGAATGCGCTGGGAAATGTCCCGCAGCGTGGCGATGTCCTCGCCGTATACCCGAATCACGACCGGCTTCCCTACTGCCGGACCTGTTTGCAGCTCGCGCGGAACGATGATTGCCTCGGGATAAGCTTTCTGCGCGGCAGTCAGCGTCCCGTTTTGCAGCTTCTCGGTTGATGTTTGCTTCTTGTCAAAACGAATGACCAGCTGCCCCACCTCGACACCGGTTCCGGCTCCGGTGTTGCTGCCGAACATTTTCGGCGCGCTGCCGCCTGCATAAGCGCTGACCAGCCGCACTCCCTCTGTTTTGGCGAACTTCTCCGAGACGCCTTTGACCACACGGTCCGTTTCTTCAATGCTGCTCCCGTAAGGCAATTTGACATTGACCAGAAACACGTCGCGATCCGCCACCGGGAACAGCTGGATCGGCGTCAACGGAATCAAAAAGTACGCGAGCGTACTGATCAGAACAGCGGACAGCCCTGTGAGCAGCGGCTTTTTCAGGATGCGCGGGAGCACCTTGTGCGAATACCAGGAAGAGAACTGGAGCAACTGCTTGCCCAGAAGTCCTGCCGGCTTGCGTCCGTCGATTTTGCTGCCTCTGCGCTCTTCGCTCCATCGGCGAAAAATCGGAATGATTGTCAGCGACATGACCATCGAGGCCAGCATGGAGACGATGATTATGACCGGAATTGGTCGGATGAACGCCCCTGATCCGCCACTGAGGAACAGCAGCGGGCCGAATGAGGCGATTGTCGCGAGCGTCGCGGTGACAATCGAGATCGACACCTCTTTGGCACCCATGGCCGCGGCCTGATACGGCTTTTCGCCCAGCTTCACAAGGCGGCGCTCGATATTGTCGTTAACCACGACGGCGTCATCGACGAGAATCCCCAGCACGATGATCAAGCCGACAATCGTGATCTGGTTCATCGAGACGTCCAGAAACGGAAGGAAGATCATTCCCGTCGCAAGCGAGATCGGAATCGCCAGTGCCACCATGAGCGAGGTGGTGAAGTTGAGGCCGAGCGTACAGACGAGCAACACGGCACCGATGGCGATAAACAGCTCGCGCCACAGGTCGCTGAAAATTTCATCGATTCGTTCATTCTGCGTATACAGCGAGTCGACCTTCGTCCAGACGGGAAGTGTCTCCTTCAGCTTTTCCATCTTGGCGTCGATCAGCTTTTGCAGGGCAGGAATGTTCGTCTTCGCTTCGGCGGTCAAGCTGACGGAAATCGCCGGCTTGTTGTTGTGATAGGCAAAATACATCGCAGGCTTCGGGGTAAATGCCACCTCGGCTACCTGCTTCAAGTAAATCGGCTCACCGGTTTTGCCATAGCCGACAACCACCTGCTCCAGCTTGCGCGGGTCTTTGAGCTCGGTCATTTTCAGCTCATACGTACGGTAATCGATGCTGTAGTTGCCGAGCGGAGCGGTCTCGTTGGCTCCCTTGATGGCTGCCAGCACCTGCGCCCAGGTGAGGCGTTCGGATTGCAGCTTTTGCGGGTCGAGCTTGATCTGGATTTCCTGCTCGGGCAACCCTTCGATGGTGACGTTTGCCACGCCGGGGATTTTGCCGAGCTGGTTTTTCCAGATGGTCATCATATCGCGCAGCTGCTCGAGCTGGCTTCTCGACTCGACTGAAACCATGAACGTCTGGGCAAACATTCGGGCTACGTCATCGTTAATAACAGGCTGTCGCGCATCGCCAGGGAGGAACGCTTCCGCATCCTTGACCTTTTTGCGCATCTCGTCCCACTTGGCCTTCGGATCGACGCCGTCCTTCGTTTCTACCGTAATGACCGAGAGGCCGGGCTGGGATTGCGAGGTGATCGCCTTGAGCCCTTGCAGCTCCTTGAGCTTCGCCTCGATCTCCTTGGTCACGGTCAATTCCACCCGCTCGGCGGAAGCTCCCGGCATGACGGTCGTGACGGTTGCCCGACTGACAGCGATTTCCGGCGTCTCCTGATTCGGCAGCTGAAAAAAGCTCAAAACCCCGACCAGTATGATCATGATAAAAAACAGCAGCGTAATTTTTTGCTTGCGGATGAAATATTCAATCATGGCTGCTCACCTGTTGTAATCTCAAGGGCATCGCCGTCAAAAAGCTGGTCCATCCCCTTGATAATGACCCGATCGCCAGCAGTCAGGCCCGCCTTGATCTCCAAATCGTTATCGATGATGCTACCCAGCTCGACCGGAATCTTGACAGCCTTGTTGTCGCGAGCGACAAACACGTACGGCTGTTTTTCTCCCCTGCTCAGCACAGCTTCGACCGGGACAAAAATGCCTGTCGGCCCCTTCCGTTCATGCTTGGCTGTCACCACCTGCCCGACGAGCCAATCCCGATTCGGATTGGCAATGAGCACTTCCACCGGAACGGTACCGCTTTGCTGGCTGACAGAAGGCAAAATGCGTGTTACTTCGCCCACACGCTCCTGATCATAGAGAGACACCTTCACCTGATCGCCTTTTTTCCACTGGGACACATCCCGGTCCGGGACCGCCAGCTCCACCAGCAGCGAGTCAACTCGCCCGATCCGGTAAACAGGAGTTCCTTGCACGGTCAGCTGTCCAACGGTGGCCAGCTTTTCCAGGACGACACCGGAGATGGGGGAAGACAGGCTGGCTTTTGCCTGGGAAAGCGCTGCCCGCTGTTGGCCAACCACGGCCTGCTGGTAGACGCCCGCTGTCTGCTGCTTCACTTCATTGCGCGGCCCATTGAGCACCAACGAATACGCCTGCTTCGCGTTCTCCCAGTCTTTTTCGGCGATTGTTGCACGGTTTTGTGCCGCTTCCAGATCGTTTTTGGACAAAGCGCCTTGCCGGTACAGCTCCTCGGAACGCTGCAAGTCGGCTTTGGCTTTCTCCAGCGTAATTTTTGCCTTCTCCTGCAAATTTTTGGACTGGGCGATCTCTTCTGCCCGCGAACCGTTGTTCACCTGTGCCAGCTGTGCTTGCGCCTGCTGCAACGTAGCTGCTGCGCTTGCTTCCTGCAGGGCAAGATCGCGGTTGTCGATGCTTGCGATCACACTTCCCTGTGTGACCAAATCGCCTTCCTCAGCCGCGAGGGCAACAATTCGTCCGGATGTTTCGAAGGATGCCTGCGTTTCTTCACTCGGCTTCAGGATACCGGATAGCTGGGTCACACGCACCCGTGCGTTTTCCTTTACTTCCGCGACCGCGACCCGTTTTCCGACCGCTTGCAGGGTGACCGCTTCTTTCGGGGCAGACGAGCTGCAGGCGGCAAGCAGCAGGGCAGAGGTCAGCAGTACAATCATTGGTTTGGTCTGACGCAAAATGTTCCCTTCCTTTCTTTTCTGGGATGAAGCAAATGATTCCGACCATACGAGCAATTGAACGATACAGCCATCTTTGCGTTGATAATTGTACATGGTTTGTATAAACTCTGTATATATTATTTTGCACGAAAAACCATTTCGACACAAGTGTCAATAAAGGGCAAAAAAATATTGACACTTGTGTCAGTGTAATTATTCCACAGCCCGACACTAGTGTCAATTTTCAAGTTGTAGCAATATTGTGTCCACCGATTCCCCGAAATCCATCCAAAAGCACATCGAAAATCAGGCTGTTCCACGCTGCTTCCGGCAGCTTCTCGCGGTTCGGAAGCTGTATCGCCTGGAACAACAGACCTGCCACCAAAGAGCTTGGAACGTCCTTTCGGATCGAGCCGCTTTCCTTGCACGCTGCGATAATGTCCGTGAGCATGCGGGTAAGCGTCAGGTGCTGCTCCCGCAATGTCGCCAGATACTGCTTGACGTTCTCCGATGCTTCCGCATTCACCAGCGGAGCTATATGAAGAATCTGGTGGATTTCTGTATATTTCATGAACGAATCGAACATGACCCGCAGCTTCCCCATAGGCTCCGGCACCGCATCCAGTCCTTCGTATTCTGCCAAAATCTTCTCCATCAGATGAACCATAAGCGATGTAATCAGTTCGTCCTTGTTGGAAAAATATTCGTAAATCGTACTGCGGCTTACGTTCAGCTGATCGGACACGAGCTTGAAATGGAAGCCTGCGTAGCCTTTTTCCAGCAGAATCTTGGCGGTGACGTCGTACAGTTCGCTTATGCTTACCTTTTGCTTGGCCATTCGTCATCCCCTCTTCCCTGCAGCCCGTTGCTGCCAACCACTCATAGATTGGACTATGAACAGTGTACACAAGCTGTCAGGGAAGCTCAAGACTTGGGCGGGGAATCATGCATCGGTCTCTTAGTCGTCCCAATCCACTTCGAGAACGGCACCGGTCGTCGCGGAAATTTCCACATCCACTTCCTGCCAATTCGCCGTGCGCAGTTCAACCTCATAGACGTATTGCCCGTCATCCTCATCGAGCTTGAACTTCACAATCGTTCCCTTGACTTGGGCCAGCGCGATTTTTTTCGCTTCGTCTGCACTGATCTTTACCTTTTGCTTCATGCGTTCGGGGTCGTTTTCACGCCACGCTTCACCGGTCATCGCATCGACATAGGCCTCCACTTTTCGGTTATCGGCGCGGATTTTGGCCTTGTATACGAGCACGCCGCCCTCCACATCCAGCTTCCACTCGTACAGTGTGCCCGGCTGAACAGCCAGGGCCAGCTTCTGGGCAGCTTCGGAAGAAATCCGGACGGTCTTCACCAGCTCGGCTGGTACATCATCATCGATCTTCAGAAAAATCGTCTGGGGCGACTTAGCAATTTGCCCCTTGTTAACCTCCTGTGCAAACGCCGACATGCCCAGACTTCCCACCATCAATACTCCAACCACTGTGGCAATGATCTTTTTCACTGTGTTGTCTCTCCCTCTCTGTCAATTTTCCCCATCATAAGAGAGGCAGATGAAACACATCTGAAAGAAAGATTAGAAATTGATGAGAAAATGATTAGTCCTCCCACAGGACTGACAGAACCTTGCCGGTAAAGGCATCAACCTGGACCGTCGCTTCCTGTTCGCCCGGGGAGTCGATTTCCACCTGGTACACGCGTGATCCGTTTACCTTCTCCACCTCAATGCCGGTAAACGTGCCTTTTACCTGCGCCAAGGCGATTTCCCGCGCACGGTCCAGAGAGATTCCGGTCGTGGAGAGCCCGCTGGATTTCTCATCACTTGCAGGCATCGGCCGTTCAGCGGGGAGTGCCTCATTCGGGGGCTTTGCTTGCACAGGCGGATTGATCGTGAGCGGCGTAATCTGGAGCACCTGCCCTGAATGCGGATCGGTTTTCACCTGATACGTGCCGGAGTCCCGCTGCAACGTACTGCGATACACCTTGGCACCGCCCTCATTGGCCAACGCAATCGAAGTGACCGCTCCGGCAAAACGGGACTCGACTTCCTTCTTCATGTCCTCGATGCGGACCACTTTTTCCGTTCTGTCTGTCATTTGCGGTACCAAGCCGATGATCGCCGCAAAGAGCATCACGCCGAGAAAAGTTACGCCAAATCGTCGCATCATCGCTTCATTCCCCCTGCCGCATCGCTCGTTCTTGGCAAAATGACGGTAAAGGTCGTCCCCCGTCCAACCTCGCTCACAACCTCAATCCTGCCCCCGTGGGCATCGACTAGACGCTTGGCAATCGACAGCCCCAAACCCGTTCCCCCGGTTTCCCTCGTCCGAGCTTTGTCTACACGATAAAACCGCTCAAAAATGTGCGGCACATCTTCCGGCGGAATCCCGACGCCGCGGTCTGTGACGGACATGCTTACCTGAAGGGGCTGCTCAGCAATGACAAGGTCGATGGCCTCGTTGCTGTAGGTCAGGGCGTTGTCAAGCAGAATAACCAGCAACTGCTTGAGTTTCTGCTCATCCGCTTCGATCCAGATTTCCCGCGATTGGGCATCTACCGCTATCGGTCTCCCATACGTCTGCGTCATCCATCGGCCCGTTTCTTCCCCAAGCGCCACAAGGTTCACCCGCTGGATCGACAAGCTCGCTTCCTCCTCCGGATTCGCGAGCAGCAGCATTTGCTTGGTCAGCTTTTTCATCCGCACCGCTTCCGCATAAATCACCTCAACCGCCTCTTCCAGCACATCCTGCTTTTTCATCCCCCACCGTTTCAGTAAGGTCGCATACCCTTCGATTACGGTTAATGGCGTTCTCAGCTCATGGGACGCATCGGAAACAAATTGCTGCTGTTTGGCAAAGTTCATCTGCAAAATGTCAATCATCCGGTTGAACGTGTTGCCGAGCTGGTACAATTCGTCCTTCGATTGTTGCCGCAGCTCCAGTTTTTTCAGGATGCCCCGACGCTGAATTTCTTCCATCGTGCGGATCATCGAGTGAATCGGGCCAAGCAGCACGTTGGCCAGTATTCTTCCGGCAATAAAGGAGGGCAGCAGCACAACCAGCGTCGCCAAGGCCAGCACGACGCGCAGCATTCGTAGCGTTTCCTGCATATCGGAGAGACTTGCCGTCACTTCCAGCGACACAATCGTCCCATCCTTCCAGATCAGCGGCACTTGGCCAATGGCATACACGGCACCATCAACCTCCGCAATCCGGTAGGTCTCCGCATCCTGATACCGCACGGGCAGGCTGCCGTATTTCAGTTCTTTGGTTGCGGTGACGACTGCGTGCGCCCCGGCGTTGATGACACGAATCATGGCGTTCGGCCCCAATAAGGCTTGCAGCAGGGGGGCTGGTTCAGCCTGATTCCCCGGCGATTGCAGCATTTCCGCGATCGTCCGGGTCTGCTGCGCAAGCCGTTCCCGTTCCTGATCGGTCATCTGTTTATAAAAGAGTCCATAAATCGATGCATTGATGATGCAGACGATCACCACCAGCCAGACTGTCGAAAACAACTGGATTTTGTTTCGAATTTTCACAGCCCCGACCCCTTCAGCACATACCCGATTCCCCGCACCGTATGGATCAAGGGCGTTTCATGCGGGTCGTCCAGCTTTTTGCGCAAATAGCGTATGTAAACATCCACCACGTTGGTGTCGCCGTAGTAGTCAAATCCCCACACATTCGTCAAAATTTGATCACGATTCAGAACCTGGTTGGCATGCTTCATCATGTACACGAGCAAATCGAACTCGCGCGGGGTCAGCTCGACATGCGTGCCGCCCCGGGTAACGGTCCGCGTCTTCTCTTCAATGCAAAGATCGGCGATGCAGAGCTGTTCGGATTCTTCCTCCCGCCTAATCATCCTGGACATCCGCATGCTGACGCGAATGCGGGCAAGCAGTTCCTCGATGGCGAATGGCTTCGTAATGTAGTCGTTTGCTCCCAAATCCAGCCCGCTCACCTTGTCCGGCAACGAATCTCTCGCTGTTAGCAAAATGACCGGCGTGATCCGATCAGCTGCGCGAATGCGCCGAAGCACCTCCATCCCGCTCAGCTTCGGAATCATGACATCGAGTAAGATCAAATCCCAGTCTTCCCCGGTAAACAGCTCAAATCCAGTCACGCCATCCTCGGCGGTTTTCAGTTCATATCCTTCGTATTCCAGCTCCAGCTTCAGAAAGCGGGCAATCTTGCTATCGTCTTCAACCAACAGAATTTTCGCCTGATCCATGGAACATCCACCTCTTTTCCAATAACCCCATCATTGTTTCACTCTGCTCCAGAAATTTCAAGCGGCAACGTGCTGCTTCATGCAAGCGCAGCAGGTAACGTCTCAACCTCCAGACGGATGTAGAAATCATCCGCTTATGCTACATTTATCCAAATGGAGTCGGTTTGAAGATCGCACGAAGGGAGAATTTTGGATCATGATTCAGTTGCTTGGTTATATATGTATCGGGATTGGCGTGTTATTCGCCCTGGCTACTTATAGTGAAATCCCGCTTGGAATCGATATGCTGTGGCCTGCCTTTCTGCTCATTCCGGCCATCGGCTTGCATCTGTTTTTCTTTGCCAAACCGAGCAATCTGCGGGCGGGCATGCTTGTTCCTGGGGGCATTCTGCTCGTGTATGCCCCGCTGTTTTTCGTCAGCCAGCTGTTTTTTGACGGCGACATGAGCTTGACCTGGCCGGTGTTCCTGCTTGGCCCGGCAGTGGGTCTATTCGAGCTGTACCTGTTTGGCGGACGCAAAAAAGGGCTGCTTATCCCCATCGGAATCTTGTCAGCCGTAGCTTTCATTTTTCTTGCGGCGAATTTGCTTACTACCCAGATTGGCGGCATGATCGGGGTAGGCTTCCTGGTCATCGGCGGGTATTTGCTTTCGCTCAAGAAAAAGAAAGAGGATTTCACGTTCTAGCCAACTGACCACCACAAGAAAAATCGCATCGAACCCCTTGATCGGGTGTTTCGATGCGATTTTTGCTTTCACTGCTATCGCTTCATCGGCTCTTCCCAACGGCTGACGCCCGGGATGGTCGGATGCCGGTCAGGGCACGCCTCGGATGGTAACCGAACCTTGTTGGCGACAACGCACCCGCACAGGTCGCAGATCCGCTCATCCGACTGGTTGGCGGTCACGACCTTGTAGACCGCTTTTTTCGGCGGCTCCTTCAGATTCGGGCATTGCAGGCAGGTGTTGTAGCGTTTTTCCAGC
Organism: Clostridia bacterium; assembly: GCA_050262535.1. Classification (GTDB taxonomy): domain Bacteria; phylum Bacillota; class Bacilli; order Brevibacillales; family Brevibacillaceae; genus Brevibacillus_D. The sequence goes on along the minus strand of JBLNEJ010000463.1, from coordinate 1,889 downwards.
ACCGCTTGCTCAACCGTGGAAAAGCCGGCCTTTGCCCACTTCCACATCGCTTCCGTCGCTTTTTTCACCAGTTGCAGCGACGAGCGTTCGTCCGCTTGCTGTGGTTGGCTCGCGGCTTTTGGCGGATTCTTCAGCAAATGCTGCAAAAACGCCGGGTTTCTGCGGGTTACAAGCAAATTGTGGGCATACGAGGGGTCGTCTAACGCTGCCAGCAGAACCGCTTCGGAAACAGGCTCGGACAGTCCGAGCAGCTCGCCCATTTCCCGGCATTTGTCAGCCAAATCGCCATCGTGTTCGCGTATTTCCTGGATGGTTTCCATCGTGTTCGCTCCTTTTTGTGTGCGGCGACAGGCCGGGAAATTTCACCTGCCGCCATACGGTTGCCTTGCCGAGTTTATTCCAATGTAAATGTGGCCGTATTTTTTTTCGGATCAAGCGTGGAATTGTTGGCTGCTTTCGCGGTTCTCGATACCGTCAGCGTGTAGGCGGTATCCTTTTGCAAAGCGGCGGCAACAATCACGGAAAGACCGTCTTCGCTGACAGCAGCCGAGCTGATCTTCACTTTCGGGACAATGGTGAATACGCTCGAGTCTACCGGTGATGTTTTCGAAACAGGGAGATTAAAGGAAACCTGTACCGTCGGGCTTGCATGTAGCAGAATATAGCGAACCTCGGCGATCAAGAGCGCGCGCAGATTCTCTTCCACGTCGGCAAACAGGAAGGACAGATCCGTTTCCACATCCACCGGATCAGCCAATACACCCGTCTCGCTCAACAGCTTGTTTTCCTGAAGGGCGCTGAACACGGCCTCAGACATTTCCTCGGTGATATCCAGTGTCACAAAGGAAGCGGCATTCAATTGCGCAGCCGATGCCTGTGCTCCCGTCACCTTCAAGCCGTACTGTACCGGTCCGCCCGTACCCTCTGGCGGGAAATGCATCGTATTGCCGGCATCGAGCGAATCCATGCGAAGCTCACGCGTCGGTTCATACGGATCGCCTGCATATTTGTCATTGGCATCTTCAATGTTGTTGAACAGAAACTCGGCGATTTGCTGGATGCCGCTGTCATACGTTTCCGTGTACATGTTCCCGAAAAAGACGTTGCGCATAATTCCGGTGCTGTAGTAATCAGCCATGGCGACAGACGTGAAGCCATGCTCATCCTGTGGCGCGCTGTTTTGCAGGCGGGACACCATATGGCTGAAAATCATCGACAGCCCTTCGAGCCCCAGGCCCTTGATCCGGGTCAAGCCGCCGGTAATGACCACGAATTTTTTGCCGTATTGCGTAAACGCGTAGGCGTTTGGTTCCAGCCTTCCAATATCGTGATAGAACGTAATGTCCGGATAAAACCCGCCGAACAGCTTGATGGCATACTGGACGACAGCGTACCCGATCCCCACTTCAGCGAACTCGTACTTGGCAGCATTGTTGCGAATATCTTCAGACTGTTCGTCGCTCACATACTGGGCAACCGCAACCGGAAACTCGACCGTATGCTGCCCGTGCACGTAAAACTTCTGGATTTTGGGTGTAACCTGTACTGTCTCTGAGCCATTGTCAACCGCCGCGAAGGTGCGGTATTTGTCGTTGACCAAATGGGCATACGCCTGTTCATATGCTTCCGTTCCCACGATCGGCAAATCATCGTGGTCTTCAATGAAGTGGGATTCCTTCAGGTCGTCGGCATGGATTTGCAGGTTGAAGTCACCGGACACCACGCCCTCGGAGATGAGCAAATGCCCGCTGATCTCTCCCGCAAACTCTTTATTCGTCGCAATGTGATGGACACCGCCCTTGTATTCGCCCAGGCTGACTTCATTGATTTCGACAGGCACCCCGTCAGCCGAAACAAGGAAATCCACACCGGGAACAAGTCGATTGGCC
>JBLNEJ010000462.1:0-3679 GCA_050262535.1 Clostridia bacterium | reverse complement strand
CGTTTGGCGTAAGGAGAGCGTTTTTTTTCGACAGGCGTTTTCAATGCTACAGCGAAAAAAAGTGGCGCGAACGTATCGTCATTTTCCATTGTACAGTTTTCCGCAAACGTTATTGAACGCGATATCGCAGAACGTTCCGCCCTTTTTATTCATGCAGTCGTATGGAGCCTCTGTTGTAGGAGGCTATGCGCTGGCACTACGGTTAATCGAAATGCCGCTCAGCTTGATCAGCCAGTCCTTTTCCCAGGTGTATTATCAGCAGGCCTCGAAAGCGTATCACCAAGGGGAATCTTTGTATGAGAAGCTGAAGCGAACAACAGCAACGCTTGCCCTGATCGGCACCATCCCCTGTCTTGTCATTGTTGCTCTTGGGCCGATTCTCTTTGCCACGTTGCTTGGGGCTGAGTGGGAGAAAGCGGGAGAGTATGCCAGGTGGATGGTGCTATGGCTCTTTTTTGGTTTTCTGAATACCCCCTCGGTGGCGACTGCTCAGATTTTTGGATTGCAGCGGATGATGTTCTGGTATGAACTTGCTTTGTTTGCGGCGCGCACCTCCGTCCTGATTGTCGGGATCTACACGACAGATGCAGTAACCAGCGTTGCCCTCTACAGTGTCACTGGTGGTCTTTTTAATTTGCTGCTGATCCTCTTTATCCTTTTTTATGGAAAACACAAGGTGGGGAAAGACACGTCCGCACATGTCTCAGCCTCCTCAGACAAGGAGAATGTGTGATGATCAAGCTGAAAGAGATAGCCTGGAAAAGAAGAATCTCTTTGCAGGGTGAGACACTGCAGCATGTAAAAAAGCTGGATCAGTGGCAATGGCTCAGCCATGAGCAAATGGAGGAGCTGCAAAAGCGATGGCTGACTTCATTATTGCGACATGCGTATGAGCATTGCTCCTATTATCGTAAAATACTGACCGAAGCACAGGCCGTGCTGCCCGACGGAACGGTACTGCTGGAGCACTTTCGTCAGATTCCGTTGCTTGAACGTGAAACGTTTCATCCTCATTTCGAAGAGTTGAAATCGGATGACTTCCATCATAGAAAATGGTATCTGAACTGGTCAGGCGGATCGACGGGGGAGCCGATTCGGCTGCTGCAGGACCGTCGTTACTTTAACTGGAATCAGGCGGTGAAAATCCAATATGACCAATGGAGCGGCAAAGGGCTGGTAGACCGGCAGATTGTGCTTTGGGGATCAGAACGAGATCTGATGGTCGGCCATGAGACGTGGAAAACCTACATGGGGCGCTGGATGCGCAACGAACGCTGGTTTAATACAAGATACATGTCTCCTAAACACATGAAGGCATATGTAGAGGAGTGGAATCAGTATCGACCCGTCCAGATTTTAACCTACGCCGAAAGCATTTACGAGCTCGCGCGCTTTATCGAAGAAAACAACCTCTACATTTACCCTCCCAAGTCTATTATGACAACTGCAAGCGTCCTTCACCCGCACATGCGAACAGTGGTCGAACGCGTCTTCCAAACCACTGTGTTCAATCGATACGGCTCTCGGGAGATCGGTGCGATTGCCTGTGAATGTGAACATCATTCGGGCCTTCATATCTCCGCGCCAACTCATTATGTGGAAATCCTTGATACGAATGGAAATCCGATTGAGCCCGGTGTTCAAGGAGAGCTCGTCATTACATCCCTGCACAACTATACGATGCCCATTATCCGCTATCGGATCGGGGATACAGCTACATGGGCCACACAGCCGTGCTCCTGCGGAAGGCAGCTCCCGATGCTAAAAGAAATTGGCGGAAGAGTCACCGATTTGTTTGTCAGACGGGACGGGGGATTGGTGGATGGCAGACTGTTTATCCTGCTGCTTGGAACATTGCCATTTATTAAGAAGTTTCAAGTATACCAGGGGGACTTCGACACACTGACAATCTCCATCATTCTGAAGGAACAGGTGGAGCACCCGGAGCTGCTGTATCAGGCAGAACTGCAAATGATCCGGGAAAAAAGCCGTGCACTCATCGGCGATGACTGTCAGATTGTGATTCGGTTTGTTGACGATATTCCTGCCACAGCATCTGGCAAGTATCGCTATACGATCTCAGCCATAAAGCGATGAATGAGGGGGACTGCATGAACGTAAGGCGATTTGTATGGGAAAAAAGACTGTCGCTCAAGTGGAAAACGTTGCCGTATGTGGAATATCTCCGCAAGAACCAATGGCTATCCGCCAACAAAATTGAACGGATACAACAGGAAAAACTCACCAAGCTGCTGCAGCATGCCTACCGCCACACTACGTATTACCAAAAACTATTCAAAGAATGTGGCGTCATCGATTCGGGAGGAAATGTCCGACTCAAGCGGTTCCACGCAATTCCGTTTCTGGAAAAAGAAATCTTGCAGCAAAATTTTTCAGAGATGCAGTCAAACGATTTGGCCAAACGTAGCTGGTATTTGAATTCCACCGGCGGCTCTACCGGCGTTCCCACTCGGTTTATACAGGACCAGGAGTATTTTTCCTGGAATCAGGCAACCAAGACGCTCTATGACGAATGGACGGGACGCTTTGCAACCGATAAACAAATCCGCTTGTGGGGCTCCGATCAAGGGCTGCTGGAAGGGAAAAAAGTGAAGACACAGTTCGGGCGATGGTTACGAAACGAGCGTTGGTTTAATTGCTTGCAAATGACTGACGATCAAAGGAGTCGTTGTATCAGGCAAATCAATACGTTTCAACCTGTCCAGATTCTTGCCTATGTTGAACCTCTTTACGAATTGGCGCGATTATGCGAACGAGAGGGCCACACGGTGTTTTCCCCGAAGGCCATCATGACCTCGGCAGGTACTCTTTATCCGCACATGCGGGATACCATTGAACGTGTCTTTCGTACAAAGGTTTACAATCGCTACGGTTCTACCGAAGTTGGCGATATGGCTTGCGAATGCGAAAAGCATGAGGGCCTGCATCTTTCAGCGTTTACCCATATCATCGAGATCATTCGTCCGGACGGAACACTCACTGAGCCTGGTGAGGTAGGGGAGATCGTCGTGACGCTATTGGTCAATGATGCGATGCCGTTAATTCGCTACCGTATCGGAGATATGGGAGCATGGAGCAAAAAGCCGTGTTCTTGTGGCAGGGGCTTGCCGCTTTTGCAGGAAGTGACCGGAAGAGTGACCGACATGTTTATTGACAAAAAGGGCCGATGGATCGATGGAAGGCTGTTCTTGTTTGCTCTGGATTCCAAAGAGTACGTGCGCAAGTTCCAGGTGATCCAGGAAACTCAGGACTCCATTCGCATTCCGATCATTCTCGCTGATCGAGGAATCAATCCGGCACAGGCGTATCAGAAAGAATTGGAACAGATTAAGCGGGACATTCAGAAAGTGATGGATTGTCATGTGACATTCGAATTTTGTGACCACATTATGTCAACTCCATCTGGAAAATACCGCTATACAATTTCGCATGCGAAGAGGTGAGTGAATGGTTGGAGCGGGGAGGAGAATGGAGCAGAAATCGAAGCTGCTTTCGATACTGGTCTTTCTATATGTGTTCAGCGTCCTTGTACTGCCGTCCGTTCCGGTTCTCTCACGGACGAGTCTCGTATTTACAGCGGCAATCGGCTTTCTGCTCCTGATCCGTTATGTAAGAACGGGTCATCTTCCGCTCCCGCCTTCGATTTTTCTCCCTTTTG
>JBLNEJ010000461.1:0-2558 GCA_050262535.1 Clostridia bacterium | reverse complement strand
CTTTGCTCTTGGCGGTCCCAATCAATACTCCGGTCAGTCCATGGCCAAGGCTCATGAAGGGATGAATTTGCAGCCGATTCATTTTGAGGCGATCGTCGGTCATTTGCGTGCTGCCCTTGCTCACTTTGGCGTGAGTCAAGAAGATATCAACGACGCGCTGAACAAAGTTGCGTCATTGCGAGACGATATTTTGTACAAGTAACGGATTCGCCCAAGGTCCCTTGTAAAAGGGGCTTTTTTAGTGCGACATATTTACTCATTACAAGGTAAAAAGTAAAGGGTGAAGGGTGAAACCAATTTTAGCGTTCGGTGGAGGTGATCACTTGGAAAACGTGTTGATTCCTGTTACCTCGATATCGAGTGGGATTGGTCAAGAGGTGACGCCTGATCTGTACTGCTTTTGTATCCAGGTCGTAAATGTCTGTTTTGTCGGGAGCACCGAAAACCCGCATGATTGGGTACTTATTGATACCGGCATGCCGCAATCAACTACGGACATTCTCACGGCAGCGGAGGATCGCTTTGGTGCCGGCAATCGGCCAAAGGCGATTTTGCTAACACATGGCCATTTCGATCATGTTGGAGCTGTTATCGAACTGGCCAACCATTGGGATGTGCCCGTATTTGCTCATGAAGAGGAGTTCCCCTATCTGACAGGCAAATCGGATTATCCGGAGCCTGATCCAACCGTTGAAGGCGGTCTCATCGCAAAATTGTCACCCCTCTTCCCAAATGAAGCCATAAACGTTGGCGACCATTTGCAACGGTTGCCGTCAGACGGCAGTATTCCGGATATGCCCGGATGGCGTTGGCTGCATACTCCAGGGCACTCCCCAGGGCATGTTTCCTTTTTTCGAGAAAAAGATCGTGCACTGATCGCGGGCGATGCCTTTATCACCGTAAAACAAGACTCGCTGTTCAAGGTGATCACACAAGCACAGGAAATGAACGGACCTCCTCGGTACTTCACAACGGATTGGCAGGCAGCACGCGAATCAGTACGGAAACTTGCTGCCTTGCACCCCTCCGTAGCGGTAACGGGACATGGCCTCCCCATGTCTGGTGAACGCCTCTCATCTGACCTCCATCGATTAGCAAACGATTTTGATCAAATGGCCGTTCCTGATTACGGTCATTATGTATAAATTCCCTCTTGGATGGACATCTCTTCGGGATGTCCATTGTTGTTTTCAAAAACGTATCTCTAACATTAGCATGAATCTTTAGAGACACCGGAAAAATATGGTATAGTCGAAATTAGCACAGTTTTGAGAGGTGAGCATCCTGAATTCTTTATCAACGAAACAAAAGACACTCCTTATCCTTGCACCTGCACTCGTCGTGTTTCAAATCGTCGCGTTTCAACTATTCGTTTCCTTGTATGGTGATACATGGGGATATTTACTTGGCTATATTAGTTACTGGGTGATCTGGTGCATCCCCGTCTCCATCCTGTTCCTCAACAAGAAGCTCTTCGGCATGTGGGGAATCCCTGCGGTTAGCGCTAAGAAGAAAGCACATTGGATAGCGGCAGCTTTCGTTGCATTGCCCGTTTTTGCTACCGGACTGGCTGTATTTCCACAATATGCTCCTTCTGCAGGCTGGAAGGTGATCTTGCTCGCACTGTTTTTTGCTCTTGTTAACGCCCCTCTGGAAGAACTATTATGGCGCGGCGTCTTTTCAACGGTTTTTCCCCAAAGTCTGCTATTGGGCTATCTGTATCCGACTCTTTGTTTCGGTGCATGGCACCTCGCCCCAGCTTTGGCGAAAGACTCCGGCATGGAGGGAGGAATCGCGGGTTTTGTTGGCGGTGCGCTGTTTATGGGCTGTTTATGGGGCTGGTACGCCTATCGATATAAAACGATCCTTCCGACCACAGTGTCTCATGTCCTGACGAATTTTTTTGCTTTTACCGGATTTCTTTTTGTCAATTGGTTCGCTTGATTTCATATTCTCGCTTTCATCACCACATTGTTGTACAACGCAGTCAAAATAGTGGTTACGGCTTGGTAGTGCGCATGTTCGAGGAACGGTCAGGCAGATCTTTTCCCGCGATTACATAGAGCAGCGCCCCTTTGTCGTACCAGTCCGTCGATAATCGGTTTCCATAGGAGCGGTTCTTTCCGGTACTGCTAGCCAAAAAAAATTTTATCGAACTCTTGTTACATTCCCTCTTTTCCCAACGTCTACCATTTGAACAGATCAAAAATTCTATGGGAGGCATTATGAAAGCAGGAAAATTCGTCATGTTACCTCTATTAGCACTTGGAATGGCATTCACATCAGCAGCATTTGCAGCGGAGAACAGCAAACCAACCCCAACTCCACAAGTGAAAGAAGCGCCGTTTCTTTTGCAAATCCCGCTTGCAAATGATACCTACCGTCTTACTTCCAATTTCGGCGTACGGATGAATCCGGAAACGAAGGAAAAAACCATTCATAACGGAATTGACTATGCCGCTCCAAAAGGTACACCCATTTACGCAGCAGCGGATGGTGTGGTCATTGTGGCCAATCGTGCAAAAGGTTACGGAGAAACCATCATGATCAAGCATCAT
>JBLNEJ010000460.1:0-7144 GCA_050262535.1 Clostridia bacterium | reverse complement strand
CCGCAAACCTGATTCAGACCTCGGTTGGGACACAGGCGCGGATCATTTCCGAAAATGTGGTCAAACACATCGAGGTAGACGATTTTCGCAAGGTTGTTGAAACGATTCGTCAAAATCCGGGAGACGAGGCAAATCGCAATCGGGTGCAGGCGATGCCCGAATACCGCAACTTGCGCAAAAGCTTGAACGATCTGAAAGAGCTGAACGGATTAAAATACTTATACACGATGATCGAGCAGCAGCCGGGTACGTACATGTATGCGATCGATGGACAACCACTCGATCAAACAGAGGATGTGTCATTGCCGGGCGAAGTCGAAACAGGCGGCTACTGGGGGATCGCACAAACCTTTCAAACCGTTCAACCTGCAGTGGGAGAACTATCATTTGACGAAAAGTATGGGGCGAACATCTCGGCATTTGTTCCGATTTTGGACAAATCAGGAAAGATGCTCGGCTTGGTCGGTGCTGATTTTGACGCGACCGAAATCTATCGTCTGCTGGAGAAAAACAAGCGGGAGCTGCTCATCATAACGGGAAGCATTCTGCTCGCCACACTCGTTGTGAGCTGGCTGTTTGCACGCTATTTAGTCACCCCGTTGCGAAGATTGACAGCTACCGTACGCGAAATTCGAAACGGGAATCTCGCGGTGAACGTAGAGGCGGCGGGCAAGGATGAAGTAGGCGTGCTGGCAAGCTCATTTTCGGATATGGTTGCCGATCTGAACCGGATGGTAAAAGGAATCAATGAAAGCTCCTCTACCGTTTCCCAATCTTCCCACCATTTGGAGCTGACGATGGAAGCAGCCAATCGTCGTACGGAAGGGATGGCTGCACAGGTAGAGTCGTTGCGCAAGGGCGCAAGTGAACAGGCGCACCTGGTGGCAGAAACGGGCATGACGATCATCCAGATGACCAATGAGGTCGAGAATATCGCAAAGGGTGCAAACCATGTCCAAGAACGCTCTCGCTTGGCGACACAGCTGGCTGATCAAGGACAGCTGGACATTACGGTAACCGTTGAACAGATGCATTCCGTCCGATCGGCGCAGGCGGAAACGGAGCGCGTCATCCTCATTCTGGAACAAAAATCGCGGGAGATCAGTCAGATCATTCACGTGATTGCCGGAATTGCAGGTCAAACGAACTTGCTTGCACTGAATGCTGCGATTGAAGCGGCACGGGCAGGAGAAGCGGGACGTGGCTTTGCGATCGTGGCTGAGGAGGTTCGCAAGCTTGCGGATCAGTCAAAGGATGCCTCCGGCCATATTGAACAGCTGATCGCTGATGTTCAGGCAAGCGTCCAAAGCGCTGTCCATACCATTCAAGCAGCATCTGACAAAATCGAGCATAGCGTGGAATCGATCCAGCATTCCGGCTCCACCTTCTCGTCCATTTTGCAGGCTGTTCGTGGAGTAGACCAGGAGATCGGCAATGTTGCAGCGGCTTCCCAGCAGCTGGCTTCAGGCAGTGAACGAATGGTAGCGGGAACCAAGGGTGTAGAGCGTTTTGCTGCCCAAACCAGCACTGCCGCCGATCATTTCGCCGCGGATATGGCAGAGCAGCTTGCGATTCTCGAAGAACTGAGTGCTTCAGCCGAGGAGCTTTCTTCCATGGCTGATCAGCTCCACGTGTTGGTCGGGAATTTCAAGACAGACCGGTAGTTGTCTGTCGCCCGGTAATCTGGTAGAGTAAAAGACAATTACATAGTACCATCTAAATAGAGGTGCGCAGAGAATGAGTACGACCGCCATGCATCGACGGGAAGAGCGTCGGGCGGAAGGAAAGGTCAATGCGCCGAAGTTTGTTGCCGACTCTCCTAGCGGCAACGGCTGGGACAGCTTGTGAACAACGACTGTCCTGTCATGAAAGGCAACTTTCGTGGAGCGCTATTTACCTTCGGTCGATAAAGACAATGCAATGGGTGAAGCGTTCTACTCATTGCATTTCTTTGTACTATGGAGAAATGAATCAGGAGGAGAGAACAGACATGACTATGATGAATGCAAATGAAATCATCGCTTTTATCCAAAAAAGCGAGAAGAAAACACCGGTAAAGGTGCACGTAAAAGGACAGCTGGAAGGAATCGACTTCGGGGCGAACACGAAAGCGTTTATTACCGGTAACGTCGGGATTCTGTTTGGCGAGTGGAAGGAAATTGAACCAGTGCTCGAGGCGAACAAAGCAAAGATCGAAGACTTCGTCGTTGAAAGCGACCGCCGCAATTCGGCCATTCCGCTGCTGGACAGCAAGCATATCCAGGCACGGATCGAACCGGGCGCAATCATTCGCGACCAGGTGACCATCGGCAATAACGCCGTCATTATGATGGGCGCGGTCATCAACATCGGTGCGGTTATCGGTGAAGGCACAATGATCGACATGAACGTGGTCGTCGGCGGACGCGGCACGATCGGGAAAAACTGCCATATCGGTGCAGGCGCGGTCGTCGCAGGTGTCATCGAGCCGCCATCCGCATTGCCTGTCGTAATTGAAGATGATGTCGTTGTCGGAGCAAATGCGGTCATTCTCGAAGGAATTCGTGTCGGCAAAGGCTCCGTCGTTGCTGCAGGCGCTGTCGTTATCGATGACGTTCCGCCAAACGTTGTTGTTGCAGGTACTCCGGCTCGCATCATCAAGCAGATTGACGAAAAAACGAAATCGAAGACCGAAATCAAGCAAGAGCTGCGTCAACTTTAATCAAGCTGTATGTACAAGTGAGGAGGGACTACAGCCATGGACTGGCGTCAACTGGATGAAACCTATCTGATGTCCACCTACAAGCGATTGCCGATCATCGCGGATAGAGGCGAAGGCAATTATTTGTATGATACCGATGGCAAGAAATACCTCGATTTGTTCACGGGCCTGGCCGTTAACGTGCTGGGCCATTCCCACCCTGAGATCATGAGGGCGCTGCGTGAGCAAGGGGAAAAGTTTTTGCACGTCTCCAACTATTTTTACAATCCGCCTGCAATCGAGCTGGCGAAACGTCTTGTCGAGCACTCGATTCCGGGAAAGGTGTTTTACGGCAACTCCGGTGCGGAAGCCACTGAAGCTGCGATCAAGCTGCTGCACAAGTATACGGCACAAATCGGTGGAAAGCGAAACGGCATCGTCGTTCTGAAAAACAGTTTTCATGGGCGAACGCTCGGTGCGCTCCGGTTAACGCGGCAACCTCATGTGTACCAAGACTTTCCGCAGCCGGCGTTTTCTGTGTATGAGGTTGAACCGGGAAATATCGAGGAGCTCAGAGAAACGTGCCTGACGCACCGTCCTGTTGCGGTCCTGATGGAGCCTGTACTCGGGTCAGGCGGGATCATTACGCTTTCGGTCGACTATTTGCAGGCGGTCGAAGCGCTTTGCCGGGAGCAGGACATGCTGCTCGCGATCGATGAAATCCAGACAGGAATGGGACGTACCTGCTCTCTGTTTGCGTATCAGCACGCCAATGTGAAGCCTGACCTGATCCTGTTCGCCAAAGGAGTAGGGGGCGGCCTTCCGCTAGGGGGCATAATCGCGGGAGAAAAGCTGATGAATCTGTTTGCGCCGGGAGATCACGGTACAACATTTGCTCCTTCGCCGCTTTCGGCTGCTTTGGGAAATGCCGTACTCAATGTGATCCTGGATGAAACGTTCATGCAAGCGGCCCGTAAGACAGCGGATCATTTGCAACAAGGGATAAGTGCACTTGGTACGGAATATCCCGAACTTATTATGGAAGTACGGGGAAAAGGCATGATGCTGGGAATTGCTTTATCGGCAACACCCGTTGCGGTCAGCAATCTGCAAAAAGCGATGATTGCGGAAGGAATCGTCGTCGATGTGACGCAAAAGACGATCGTTCGTCTGTTGCCTCCGCTCACCTTGACCACCGCTGAGGATGACCGTTTCCTTGAGACGTTCCGCCAGCAGCTTGCCCGATTGCAAAGAGGGGAGCTTGTCTCGTCATGACCTTCCCGTATAGCCAAATACGACGTGATCTCCACCGAATCCCCGAACCGGGGTTCCAGGAATTTAAAACGCAGCACTATTTGCTTTCCTATTTACAAGGCCTGCCAGCGAACCGTTTTGAGCTGAAGACGTGGCGGACGGGCATTTTGGTGAAGGTGAAGGGAACCAATCCGGCTCGACTGATTGCCTGGCGGGCCGATATGGACGGTTTGCCAATCAAGGAAGAGACGACGTATCCGTTTCGTTCCGAACACGAGGGCTTTATGCATGCCTGTGGTCATGACATGCATATGACGATCGGGCTTGGCATTCTGAGCCACTTCATTGATCATCCGATTGATGACGATCTGCTGTTCATTTTTCAGCCGGCTGAGGAAGGACCCGGCGGGGCGTTGCCGATGCTTGAAAGCGAAGAATTCGCAGCGTGGCGGCCAGATTTCATTTTTGCCTGCCACATCGCCCCGGAATATCCGGTTGGAACGATTGCACTGAAGCCAGGTATTTTATTTGCCAACACATCGGAGCTGTTTATCGATCTGGAGGGACTCGGCGGCCATGCGGCTTACCCGCACAAAGCAAACGACATGGTCGTTGCGGCCAGCCACCTCGTTACACAGCTGCAAAGCGTGGTTTCGCGCAATATCGATCCGCTCGATTCAGCAGTCATCACCATCGGGAAGATCGAAGGCGGCACCAAGCAAAACATCATCGCCCAGAATGCCAGACTGGAAGGAACGATCCGCACGATGTCGATGGAATCGATGCAAAAGGTGAAAGCCCGGATCGAATCGCTCACAAAAGGCATCGAGGCGGGATTTGATTGCCGCACCTCGATTGATTATGGTTCGAACTACTGTCAGGTGTTCAACGACGAGACCGTCACCCGTCAATTTATGGAGTGGGCGCAGACAGATAGCAGCGTGAATGTCATCGAGTGCAAAGAAGCGATGACCGGCGAGGATTTTGGGTACTTTCTCGCGCAGATTCCCGGCTTTCTGTTCTGGCTTGGCGCGGAGACACCGTACGGATTGCATCATGCGCGCATCGAGCCGCACGAGGGAGCCATCGAAGTCGCGATCAAGCTTGTTACACGTTATTTGACATGGTTTTCATCCCAATCGAAAGAGCAAAAAGCGCCTGTGTCGTAGGCGCTTTTTTTTGTCATTCAACCTGCCCAAAAAGCATGGCGGAGCCAGATTTTCAAGAAATCTGTGTATAACTCATGTTTTTTTCATGAAACAAGCCTGTGGATACTGTGGATTTTGTTGAAAAAATCGTCCAAAGCACCACAACTTTTTCCGAAACCATGCGTCTAACCTAATAAGAAGAAAAACAGTGGAAAGAGTTACCATATTGACATGGTACGCAAATGGAGGAATTGAGTCATGAAAAAAGCAGCGATCGTTGCCTTCGCAACCATGATTGTAGCAGGTGCAGCCACCCAGGCGTTTGGAGACGGCAATTTGAAAATATCAATCGATGGGAACAAACTGGACAAAGGTTTTGCCGCATCGGAAGTACAATCGGTGAAAGAACTAGTAAATGGGCTGGGCGGGCTGTCCGTATACGATAAAAAATCCGGAAAAATCCAGGTGGAAAAACCGGATGTCAATGTCATGATTCTCGAAGGGATCCAGCAGTATAAAAACAAAAACATCGTGTTCAGCAATCCGATTCAAGGATATGGCGACAAGGATGTGCCTCGCAGCTTCAATGTGTTTGTCGATGTCGACAATGCGCCGGTCAGCAAAGAGCTGAAGGTTCGTCTCGTGCTTGTCGGACCGGACGGGAACATTGTTGACAAAGGAAAAGAGTGGACGTACTCGACGAAAAATGCCAACAGCTTTTATTTCTCGGAGCCGTTCATTTCAACCAAACTGGAACAGTACGGAACCTACACGATCCAGGTACGCATGAAGACGGAACTGTACAACGAGTACGTCGTTGTAGGCGAAAACAGTTTCACCGTCGGAAGATAAGAAATATTGGCTTGTCTTTGATTTCAAAAAACTTGCGGGTATGATATACTATTCGAAAGTGCAGCGCTTTCTCTTACGCAAGTTATTGAAGAAAGGAAAGATGGGAGCGAATGGATAATTACCCCATACAGTCATCCACCGACGTAGATGGCCCGAGTATATCGATCAACTGGAAAGATGAGCATTCCATTTTAGCCAAGTGGCGCATGACCGAGGCGTTTCAGAAGGAGATTGAGCAAGAATTTTCGATCCCGTTTGCTGAATTGCCGTTCGTCCTTCGCCTCTATGATGTAACCGACCGATTGGCAATTCGAAACGATGGCTCTGACAGCTATACCGATTTCGATATTAACCATCGCTCATCGGAATGGATTCTTTACGGAGTGATGCCGGGACTTTCTTATTGTGTTGATCTGGGGATTCGCATGATTGATGGTCGTTTCTACTCTTACAGCCGCTCTGACATGATTACCAGTTAACTCTCCTCTTTGAGGAGGGTTTTTGTTTGCATAAAAAAACCAGCCTTCATGTCCGATGGCTGGTTTCGTCATAGTGGTTACGGTTTGCGCGGTTGGAAATATTGAACGCGTCCGTTAAACAGATGCAATTCACCTTTAAACTCCCGGGCCAAAAAGCGGCTGTACTCATTCGCTTTGCACAGGTCGCCGTCGGTGGCTGATGCCGGGACAGAGATTTGGATGTAATGTTGCTCTTTGCCGTCCGTCTCCTTTGAGCCAACGCCAACAATCATATATTTGTACGCCTTTGGATCTTTCCCCTTCAGGAGAAACCATTGATCGTTTCCATCCGGTCTATCTTCCATTACATACGGAAAAGCGGCTTCACCGTAAGCCCAGCCAAGCTGTTCACCTGTTTTCGCGGTCATATCGGTATAACGCTTGAATTTGGCTTTTACATCGGGTAGCGAAGCGCTTTGGGCAGTTGAGCCTTCAACAAAATACAAATAGGCTGTTTTCATATTCATGCAACAGTTCACCCCTAAAATGCGACAGTCATCATTCCTCCGCCTAGTGTAGCATTCCTGCCTATCTTTGACAACAGATGGACACTTGCATCGGTGAGATAATTGGCAAGCGGACGTGCAGGAGGCGATAAGATAAAGAAAGAGATCGCCAAAATGCAAAGGAGGGCTACGTGTGGAACGATACGACAGCTTGTACGATGTAACGGAGTCAGCGCAGGTACGCTT
>JBLNEJ010000459.1:0-5491 GCA_050262535.1 Clostridia bacterium | reverse complement strand
TGACGCTGGATGGCGTCAAAATCAGCGAGATGGAGAAGAAGCTGGAGATCGTGGCGAAAAAACTGGGAATCACGGAGATTTTGGATCGACGCACCTACGAAATCTCAGGGGGACAAGCGCAGCGTACGGCAATTGCCCGTGCCATTATCCACTCGCCAAAGCTGCTGCTCGCCGATGAACCGACCGGCAATCTCGATTCAAAGTCTTCGCGAGACGTCCTGGAAACGATGCAACAAATCAATCAGGAAATTGGAACGACGATGATGATGGTCACACACGATCCGTTGGCGGCAAGCTATTGCAACCGCGTGATTTTTATAAAAGACGGACAGCTCTATAATGAAATTCACCGTGGCGATAATCGACAGGCGTTCTTCCAAAATATTATCGACGTCTTGTCCCTGTTGGGGGGAAATGCACATGACCTTTTGGCAACTGGCATGTAACAACGTTCTGCGCAACAAGCGAACCTATGCCGCCTATTTTCTCAGCAGTTCCTTTTCGGCGATGGTTTTCTTTGTGTACGGCATGTTTATTTATCATCCGGAGATTGAGCATGCTCCGTTGCGAGAACTGGTTGTCGGGGGCATGCAGGTGGCCGAATTTATTACGTACGTGTTTTCGTTTTTCTTTGTTCTTTACTCGGTCGGGGCATTTTTGAAATCGCGGAAACGGGAATTTGGGATTTTGCTGATGCATGGCATGTCCCAGGGACAATTGAACAAAATGGTGTTCCTGGAAAACATGATGATCGGGTTGGCTTCCATCATGACCGGAATCGGGTCGGGTCTCGTCTGCTCCAAGCTGATCCTGCTTGTGGGAAGCAGCATTCTGAGCATGCCGCAGCTATCGTTTTATTTGCCATGGAAAGCGATGTTCATGACTGCCTCGGCGTTTGTCGCGCTGTTTTTGGTCATTTCGATGTGTACGACCTTTTTCGTGCGGGGCAGCAAGCTAATTGATTTGCTGCAAGGGAGCGTCAAACCGAAAAAAGAGCCAAAGGCTTCGCTGCTGTTGTCACTGCTCTCAGCGGGCTTGATTGGCACCGGCTACTATTTGTCGTTGACGACTACGGCCGAAACGATCGGCGCCCGTCTGATTCCTGTCGTATTCATGGTCGTGGTCGGAACGTACTTCTTTTACACCCAGTTGAGCGTGTACGCCATCCGGTTGTTGAAGCGACAACGGACGTTTTTTTGGCATCGTACGAATTTGATTACTTTATCTGTTCTGGGGTATCGAATCAAGGACAATGCCCGGATGTTTTTTCTCGTTACCATTGTCTCCACGGTAGCGTTTTGTGCGGTGGGGACGCTTGCTTCCTCTGCATCGCTGGAGAGGCAGGTCCGGGATCGAACGCCGTTTACGTTGAATTACGTCGCATTGAGCAATAAGATGCACTTGTCCACGCTACCCGGTGAAATCGAGCAGGGGCTGAAAAATGACAACATTTCATATACCAAAGTGACGGCGACAGTGAAGTACCAAACAAGCCAACAGACGGAAAACCGGGTCGGACTGGTCAAGCAATCCGATTTCAATCGTCTGGCACAGGTTCTCGGTTACAAGCAAGTGAACCTGGCAACGACGGAAGCACGGTTTATTCCGGAAAGTCCGTACAGTATGGCCGATTATGACAACCTCAAGCGGGAGGTTACCTTTCAAGAGAGCCACATGACGGTTTACGCCGACGGACGAGTGGATCGCTCGGTGTTTCCGGTGTTTGCGATCGGCTTTAATGCCCTTGTCGTCAGCGACGAGGTGTTTGATGCAATTGGCCCTTCGCCGAACGAGGACACCTTCATCGGGTACAATGTGGTAGACTGGAAGAAAACGGAGAAGCTTGGAGACTATTTGGCACGGAAGCAGGCGAATCCGGAGCTGAAGGAATATTTTTCGGCGTTCGCCAGTGAGTTGAAGCTGATGCAGCAAACGTCAGGAGCCATGCTGTTTATCGGCGTGCTGGTAGGGGCGGTCTTTTTCATTGCAGCGGGCAGCTTCCTGTATTTCCGCCTGTATACGGATCTGGAGCATGACCAGCGTCAATATGAGGCGATTAGCAAAATCGGTCTCACGGACAAGGAATTGAATCAAATTGTTACGAGACAGCTCGTCTTGCTGTTTTTCGTACCGATTATGACGGCGATTGTGCATAGCGGGTTTGCTTTTGCCGCATTGCAAAGCGTCATTTACTACCCGATCGCCATTCATACGATTAGTGTGCTGGCCTCGTTCCTGTTCGTACAGGTGTTGTACTTCCTGCTGATTCGTTCCCGTTATCTTCGTCATGTAAGGGCAGTAGCTTCGTAGGAAGGAGTCTTTCGATGAGCACAATCATGGTAGTCGAAGATGATCATAAAATAGCCGGCTTGCTGCAATCCCACATCGAAAAATATGGGTTTCAGGCAGTGCTGGCAGTTGACTTTGGAAACATATTGGAGTTGTTTGAACAAATTCGGCCAGATCTCGTCTTGCTGGATATTAACCTGCCCAGCTTTGACGGGTACTATTGGTGCAGGCAAATCAGACGAATCTCCACCTGTCCGATCATTTTTATCTCTGCCCGGACGGGGGAAATGGACCAGGTCATGGCGCTGGAGAATGGAGCAGACGATTATATTACGAAGCCGTTTCATTACGAGCTTGTCATGGCCAAAATCCGCAGTCAGCTTCGTCGCAGCAGCGGCGAGTATGCTCCCAAGCTGGAGGAACGGACGGTTGAAGTAGCCGGTCTGATTCTGTACCCGGAGCGGTTGGAGTTGCAATGGGCGGGGAAAACGCTGGAGCTGAGCAAAAAGGAAGCCTTGCTGCTGGAAGCGCTGATGAAACGGTTTCCGCGGGTAACGAGCAGGGAAACGTTGCTGGATAAACTGTGGGACGATCAGAACTTTGTGGATGAAAACACGCTGAATGTCAATGTCGCACGGGTGCGCAAAAAACTGCAGGAAATCGGGATTGAAGGTGCCATCGAAACGGTGCGCGGGGCAGGTTATCGGTTGATTGCCTCGTGGGGGGATGAAGAATGAGGCTGTTTTGGCGCGAGCATATCCCCCTCATCGGCATTACAACGATCATTCTGTTTGTGGTCCTTATGATTTACTGGTTGGATGGCTATCGCAATGTGCCGACGGCGCTGTACAGCGTTTTTATCGGCTATTTTTTGCTTTCCGGCTATTTGCTCTATCGGTATGCGACACACAAGTCGTTCTATCAACGATTATCCAAGCCAATGGAAATTTGGACCGAGCGCAATCGCCGGAAAGAAACGGCTCCCTTGCCGACCGCCTTGTTCGAATTGCTTGATTCGCAGCATGACCGCTATCAAGCACAGATTCACGCCTACGAGCGAAAGCAACGGGAGCATGTCATGTTTATGAATCAATGGGTTCATCAAATGAAAACGCCGCTTTCCGTCATTCACCTGACTGTGCAGGATGACGATGATCGTCGGCTGGAAAGCATTCGCGAGGAAGTGGAGCGTCTCGGCAAAGGGCTGGAAATGGTGCTGTACATGTCCCGACTGGATACGTTTGAGCACGATTTTCGGGTCGATGTCGTCCATCTTAAACAGATTGCCAACGAGATCATCCATGAAAACAAGAGCTTGTTTATCCGGCATTTCGTTTATCCCAAAGTACTGATCGACGAAGAGCTGACAGTTCATAGCGATGCCAAATGGCTGCATTTTCTTTTGAATCAGCTGGTCACCAATGCCATTCGCTACTCTTCCGGAACGCGGGAGAATGTGATCGTCGCGGCCATGCATCGGGGCAATGACGTCGTTCTGGAGGTGCGCGACCGCGGGGTAGGAATCCCGAAGCACGATCAGGCGCGTGTCTTCCGGCCTTTTTTTACCGGGGAAAACGGACGAAGGTTCAGTGAATCAACCGGAATGGGACTGTACCTGGTGAAGGAAGTGTGCGATCGTCTGGGGCATTCGATTGAACTGGAGTCCGAGCAGGGGGTTGGAACGACCGTACGAATCGTTTTTCGCCGAACTGATTCATAGTGTTGGTCTTGTTTGTGCGGTGAAGGTCGATCCCGTTGGTAGAGCGCTTCCTGTACTGGATAGGTTTATTGCTTGCCTTTGGTCCCTGTTCTTTGGTATGATTACTTTGCCGTGCTAGATGGGGAGGTTGCGGTGCCCTGTAACCTGCAATCCGCAACAGCAGGGTTGAATTCCTGTCAGAGGAGTTCTCATGTGAGGCTGCCTTATGGGGGCGGTGTTGAGGAGCGGGTCCTGTGCGACGCGAACCCATGAACCTGGTCAGGTCCGGAAGGAAGCAGCCATAAGTGGTATTTCGCGTGTGCCGCAGGAGTGCCTGCTCTGAGCTGAACCCATAAGTAACGCTTGGATGGGAATTTTCAATGGCAGGTGCACGGCACCTACATAAGAAGACGGAAGCGGTTTGTCCATGAGGGGCAAACCGCTTTTTACTTCGAGCAGATTTCTGAAAGAAGTATTTCTTCTTCTGTTGGATTTTGTTAGTTTGTGGCGGATTAACCCGAAACATTTTCCCTCGTCCATGGGCCGAAATGGGGAGGGCATGGGACTTTTGGAGGCGAATTTTACAATAGTTTGACGGGATGCTTGAAAACGTGTGGGGGGGGCAGCGGATGCGTACGTTACATGACCTGCAGCAACGGTTTGCCGAGAAATTAACCGCTTCACCACATCTGGGAGTTGTTTTGCTGGACAACGAGGCACGTCTTGTTGAAATCAGTCAGATGGCATGCAGGATTCTGGGGGTCAATCGGCAAGAGGTGTTGGGCAAGCATATTGACCAAGCGTTTGCCGGGATTCCAGAGGATAACCGCCTTGTGCAAAGGGAGCTTCTCTCCGGCGTCAAGGTATACAACAAAGCAACCTCATGGACCAACAACAACCAGCGCTATGAATTGTTAGTTGATTCTAATCCATTGCAGGACGAGCATGGCCAATGTATTGGGGCATACGTGATGTTTAAGGATATTACCAATTTGCGCTCGTTTGATCAGAAAATTGAGCGCAGCGACCGTCTGGCGATGATTGGGCAAATTGCGGCCGGAACTGCTCATGAGATTCGCAATCCACTGACATCCATCAAAGGGTTTTTGCAAATGTTTTTGAAATCATTTGCGGAGAGCGGCATGGAGCGAGAGCGCTCGTACACGGAAATCATGCTGACCGAAATCAATCGGATTAACGCCTTGGTTAGCGAATTCCTGTTATTGAGCAAGCCGCGGGATGTGCAGTATTCGATTGTCGATCTGAACGTGGTGTTCACGGAAATTTTGCCGATTGTGGAAAGCCAGGCCTTGCTGCACGGCATGGAGGTCCGGTTTCCATCGAATGGGCGTCTTCCGCTGGTAATCGGCGATACGGAGCTGTTAAAGCAAGTGTTTCTGAATATTTGCAAAAACGGAATCGAAGCGATGGGCAAGGAAGGTCTTTTGACGATTGATCACCATGTGGAGCAGGATGCCGACCGGGTGAGCATCAATATTCACG
>JBLNEJ010000458.1:0-3778 GCA_050262535.1 Clostridia bacterium | reverse complement strand
AGAGGCTGCTGCGGAAGTTGCCGCTACGTTGATCGAAGAAACCGTTGAAACGATGGAATCAATCGAATCGATTGAAGCCGATGAAAAAAACCAACCGATTGAGGAGGAGTTCGTAATGAATACGACGATGAACAAACCAGTGATGCAGGAAGTCGATCAATTGTTGAAGCAGGCGATTACGCTCCTGGAAAATCGCAATCAGGAGATGGGACAAGAGGTTGTAGCTAACTTCCAGCAAAGCAATATGCAAGCCATTGAAGAATTGATGCAGGAAAAATGGAAAAATGAACAGATCGTTCAAGGAATTCAGCAGGTACTTACCACTATCGGACAATGAATCAGCTTGAGGCAATGATCCGGTTGGAAGAAAGGTTTGTTCTGTTACGACAGATCATCCAAGACTATCGGGCACGCCTTGCGCTGATGGACGAAGAGGTTGTCCGTTTATTCGCAACGAATCAGTTACTCGCAATCGAGCTTCAACTCAAAGAAAAGCAACGTATCGAACGCATTATTTACCAGCTTGAAGCTTTCGTAAATTACTGGGAGCCGTTGGCCGATTCCGGCATCAATGACGACTCCCACCGTTAGTCATTTTTTCAAGGCAAGCGTATGGTCGGAAAGAAGTTTTTCTTCATGAAATCGCTTTTTTCGCGAGAATCAGGGAAAACTGGAAATATGAACGTCGAATACGGTTCACAGGGCAAGTTTTGGAAGCGCTCTGCCTGATACCGTTCAGGGACGAAAGGAGAAGAACCAACCCCCATGTCAGTCGGTAGAAATGAGCTTTGCCCGTGCGGAAGCGGGAAAAAATACAAAAAATGTTGCGGCGTGGTCACGCCCATCGATGAATTGCGAGGTTTGCGCGAACAGCGGTTGCGCAAGGATTACACTACATGGATCGAGAGACTGCGCAGATTCGTGGCAGCGAACGCAACGGATGCTGATGTTCGGAAAGCGCGTGCGCAATTCGCTCGGGAGGTGGGCTTGCCGGAAGAAACGTTGCTTTCGCCAGAATGGGCTGCACACTTCTACAACTGGTACGTCTTTGATCGTGTGTTCGGTCAGGATCGGTTCCTAGACCGGTTTCTGGCGACCGAGGGTCGCAAGATGGAAGCGGAGCTGCAGCAAGGCTTTCGTGCCCTTACGTTCGGGTTGCATGTCTTGGAGGAAATCGAGGCGGAGCAGGTTACCGTTCGGGATTTGACAAGTGGCCAGCAGCGCACGGTTATTGATGTAAAAGGCGTCAATCTGGAGCCTGGGCAGGTAGTTGCGGGACGCCTGCTGTCATTGGGACAGCGACACCTGCTGTTTTCCGGCAGCATGATCGTTTCTGCCAGCTACCAGCAGGAATTGGCGCAAATCACCCAAAAAGCTCCAGGCAGCTTTACGCTAGACGTATACCGCATCGTGCTGCAATCAGGCGGAGCGGCTCAGCAAAAGCCAGCGGCAAACGACTTGGTGCAACGGATCTACTCGCAGCAAGCGACGCCGGCGGAAATACGCAAACGGCTCGAAGCTCACCCGTCGTTTGTGCTGAAGAAGCAAGACGTGAACAATGAAATTTGGGTTTATTCTTCTGCCAAGCAGGAGTATTTGCTCGCCGCATTGGGCAACACACTGCTGGAACTGCATGAGGTTGCCGGTGAAGTGCATATGGAGGATGGCAAGCTCGTTATTGAAAGCTTCCCTGCAGAAGCTGACGAGATGGCTGCAGCACTGCATATAACCGAACCGGTGGAGGAGAATGTAATCAAGACGTTGACATCCACCAATGCTCGGCTAAGCAAAGGGACCGTCTTTATCACCAGTGAGCCGGAGCTGTCACCGAAGCTTCTGCAGTGGGCGGTACAAACGTATTTTGCCGAGAAATGGCTGGCGACGGAACAACCGGAATTAGGCGGCTTGGAGCCGATTCTTGTGGCCGCATCTGAAAACGAGGAATTCAAACAACAGCTCGAACAACTGGTCGCTAAGCAGGAGGAAGAAAAGCAAGTCGGACAAGGAGCAGGACGGTATATGCGTCTGGACCTTTTGCGACCTCGCCTGGCCCTGCCAAACAAGCAGCTGCATGTGGGCAACTTGTTGACAAGACCGTTGATTGAAGGGCTTCCGGAGAGCGTCTATACCGTACAGCCGCGTCAGTTGGCTGACATCACGGCATTTGTCAAGGAGATGACGGACGGGAAATCGGAAGCAACGGTCAAAAAGTACGACGAGGTCATGAACTTGTTCCGCACGTTCGTACGCAGTGCGTTTGGCCCACGTTTTGTGTGGGAGCATTTGCGCCCGGAGGAGCTTGCCTATTTCCTTCTGCATGACGTGCTCCAGCGGACTGATTCAGCCTCCAAGACGCTGGCAAGCAATCTGTTGTCGGTGCTGACCGCATTCTTTAAATGGCTGGACAAGCACCATCAAACCGATCAGGTTGCCGTGATGCAACCACTTCTAGGGGAATTGAAAGATACGCTGCCTGAATCGTACCGAATGCGTCAACAGCTGCAAAAAGAGGCGTTGGCGAATCTGTACGATGCGTCAAACAAGCCAACCGAGGTTGTCGAAGAGACGGTTGTCCTGCAATTCAGCCAAAATACCGGCTGGATGGTCAAACGGAGCAACGGAGAAAACATGTTGCTTGCGATTGATGGAACGGGCTTGGACGAGCTTGCTGCGAATTGGTCGATTTCAGGCGTGTTTGGCCGGGATGCAGAAGGCAAATGGCTGCTGTACTCTACGCCAGAGCTTTACCCGCCAGTTGTATCGAGCCTGTTGGGTGCAGAGATATCGGTGCTAGTATAAGCAATGGGTAAGGAAAAAGCCCTGGGGCTGCGTCCCCAGGGCTTTTTCCGTTCATCTGACGGAAAAGTTATGTTAAAAAATGACCCGACCTGCACGGACAAAGTGCTCGTCCCACCAGCCGCTTTTCATCGAGCTGTATTTGACGCCACCTTCCCCGTATGTATGGAGAACCTTGTTGTCACCTACATAGATGCCGACGTGGCCGATTCGATTGATGGAGTCCTTGTCGTATTTCATCGTCGCTCTTGTGGAGAAAAAGACAAGATCCCCTGGGCGAAGTTCACTGCGGGAGATTTCCTTTGTTTTTTGGAACTCGGAGCGTGCGCCGCCTCTTCCCAAATCAATGTTCGCGCCTTCTTTGAACGCCCACATGACGAACTCGGAGCAGTCCATGGTAGACTTGTCCGAACGGCTGGAGCCATACTTGTAAGGCGTGCCGAGGTATTGTTCACCAGCTTTAATGACGCTTTGCGCTTTTTTGGCCCAATCTTCAGATGTTTCAGGCTTGGTTGGCTGCTGGGCGTCATTGTTTTCCAGGACGCGACGAGCCCGGCTAAAGTCCGATTGTTTGTTCGAGAATTTCTCTTCAATCACCTTTCCCTTGCTCTTGGAGGCATAGAGGAATTTGTCATTGCCTACATAAATGCCCGCATAGGAATCGTTGTTGAAAAAGACAATGTCGCCTGGCTGAATATTGCTCCGGGAAACATTGGTCCCTGCTTTGGTCAACGCCTTTAGCGAATCATCGAGAGTGATTCCCGCTTTTTTCATGACATAGGTGATGAATCCGGCGGAGTCGAAGGTAGACGGGCCATTTGCACCGCTTTTGTATGCTTTTCCTAAAAGATCATATGCATGGTTGACGACAGCGTTGGAGGTGCTTGTCGCGCTTACGGTGCTCGTCTGCGCGAAGGCTTGTCCACCATCGAACACCAACAGGGATGTGCTCAGCATGACAGCTAGCGTAGATTTTTGCAAC
>JBLNEJ010000457.1:0-5797 GCA_050262535.1 Clostridia bacterium | reverse complement strand
ATCAAAGAGCCCATAACCTTGCTGAACGCTCGGCCAATATCGGAACGGATCGGCTTTTTGTTCCAGACCTGCGGTTCTGTCTGAAACTCCTGGAACGTTTGCAAAATCGTTCCCATCGCCTCCTTGCGCGTTTGCTCGCTCACAACCTCAGGAATGACGATATCTTCCAACGCTTTGTCTCTTATATACAAATGAGAAATATTGGCCGCCTTGAGACGGTCAATCATCCGTTGTGTCAATGGAACGCCTTCCCCAATCAAGATGGTTCCGTTGCTGCTATATATGGGCTTGGCCACTTGCTCACCAATGAACACTTTATGTATGGATGTCAGTCGCATGCTACAGCCTCGATCTTCTTAAGAATAATCCCTATTGTAAAAGGTTTTCGTCTTTTCCGCAATTATCAAGAGCAAAACGACGAATTCCTGTAAAAAGTATCCAATTTCGCGCTTGACAAATCAACCGTCATTGTCCATACTTAACATATCGTCAGAATAATACAAATTCACTGCCTACTTTCGCTTGATCTTTCTGGTCGAAAGACAGTTCGCGAATGACAGCCAGTTCAATCCGTTGCCTATGCTGCGGCTTGACTGGCTTTTTCTATTTTCTTTTTCAAGGGAGGGGATGGAGTGGCTGGTGCATTGGAAGGCATTACGGTATTGGATCTGTCCAGGGTTTTGGCAGGCCCCTACTGCACGATGATTTTAGGTGATTTGGGAGCTGACGTGATCAAGGTAGAAGGACCGCATTCTCCGGACGAGACCCGTTCCTGGGGCCCACCTTTTACAGGAGGTGAAAGCGCTTACTTTTTATGCGCAAACCGGAACAAGCGGGCCATTACGCTCGATTTGAAGACTGAGGCGGGAAAAGAGGTTTTGAAGCGGCTGGCTGTTCGCTCAGACGTGGTTGTTCAGAACTTCAAGAGCGGTACGCTTGAGAAGCTGGGAATCGGTTATGAGACGTTGCGAGCGGTGAACCCGCAAATCATTATGGCCTCGATAACAGGCTTTGGACAAACTGGCCCGTATCGGGAAATTCCCGGGTATGATTTTATCATTCAGGCCATGTCCGGCTTGATGAGCATCACCGGGGAGCCTGGAGAGGCACCGATGAAGACAGGCGTTGCCATTGCTGATATTTTGACCGGATTGAATACGGCCATCGCGATCCTGGCTGCACTCCACGAGCGCGATCGTACCGGTGAGGGGCAATGCATCGATGTCTCGCTTTTTGATTCCCAGATTGCCGCCCTGGTCAATGTCGCCAGCAATTACCTCGTATCCGGCCAGCTCCCGAAGCGTTATGGCAACCAGCATCCCAACATCGTTCCTTATCAGGCTTTTGCCACCATGGATCAAGACATCGTTGTCGCAGTCGGAAACGACAGGCAGTTTGTCCGGTTTGCCGAGATTATCGACATGCCCGAGCTGGCTTGCACCGAGAAATTCCAAACGAACGCCGGTCGTGTACGAAATCGCGAGGAGCTGATCGCCATCATCAGCCAACGTTTGCTCACCCGTCCGTCTGCTGAATGGCTTGCCGCGCTCTCAGAGCATGACATCCCCAACGGTCCCATCAATGACCTGGAGGCAACCTTTGCAGACCCGCAGGTTGCCGCGCGCGAGATGATCGTCGAGATGGCACATCCGACCGCTGAACAGATCAAGCTTGTCGGAAGCCCGATCAAGCTATCGCGCACGCCAGTCGAAATGAGACGTCATCCCCCGCTCTATGGCGAGCATACCGACAGCATTCTTCATGAGCTTGGCTACAGTGAACACCAAATTGATGAATTCCGAACAAATCATATTATTTAGGAGGATGGTAGACATGTTGAATTTTTCCCTAACCCCTGAACAGGAAGAAGTTAGAAAAATGGTCCGCTCGTTCGTGGACAAAGAAATTCTCCCATATATCCAGAAATGGGATGAGGAAGGCCACTTTGAGACCGGTATCTTGAAAAAGCTCGCGAATCTTTCGCTGATGGGCTCCTGCATTCCGGAGAAGTACGGCGGCGCTGGCATGGACTATAACACGCTGGCCATTATTTGTGCAGAACTTGAACGCGGCGATACTGCTTTCCGCACAGCAGTCTCGGTGCATACGGGCCTGAACAGCATGACGCTGCTCCAATGGGGAAATGAAGCGCAAAAAGAAAAATATTTGACCCCGCAGGCACGCGGTGAAAAAATCGGTGCCTTCGGACTGACGGAGCCGAACGCGGGCTCTGACGTTGCAGCGATGCTGACAACTGCTCGCCGGGACGGGGATTCTTACATTTTGAACGGCTCGAAAACATGGATTTCGCTTTGTGACGTCGCCGATCATTTCCTCGTTTTTGCCAAAACCGACACAGACCGCAAGCACCATGGCATCAGCTGCTTCATCGTCGAACGCACCATGCCCGGCTACACGACAAAGGCCATCAAGGGCAAACTGGGAATTCGCGCTGGCAACACCGGAGAGTTGTTCCTTGAGGATGTTCGCGTTCCTGCCGAAAACTTGCTGGGTCAGGAAGGCGAAGGCTTCAAAATTGCCATGGCAGCTCTTGACAATGGTCGCTTTACGGTTGCAGCCGGCGCCTGCGGCCTGATCGAGGCGTGCCTGGAAGCGAGCATCAAATATTGCCACGAGCGTAAAACGTTTGGCAAAGAAATTGGCCAGCATCAGCTCGTGCAACAGATGATCGCCAAGATGTCCGCCAATCTGGAAATCTCCCGCCTGCTCGTTTATCGTTCAGGCTGGCTGAAAAATGAAGGCAAGCGCAATACACGCGAAACGTCTCTTGCCAAATGGGTCTCCTGCGATGCCGCGTTCGAGGCAGCCAATGATGCCGTTCAAATTCATGGCGCCTACGGTTATTCCAATGAGTACCCGGTTGAACGATTCCTGAGAAACTCCAAGGCTCCAGTCATTTATGAAGGAACACGGGAAATCCATACCATCATGCAAGCGGAATATGCGTTGGGCTACCGCACTGACAAGACGTTGTCCAAAATGCTGCCTGCATGGCCGTTTGAAGAATAGAACGAACGCCAAAAAACGCTTTCGTGCGACCTCTGTTGGGTTGCACGAAAGCGTTTTGCTTATTCGTTGCTCAAGACAGGCGGAAGCGGCCGATCAAATGCCGCAGCTCTGCGACCTGAGTGGTCAAAAACTGTAGGGATGCCGTTATTTCTGCAACAGCAGCAAGCTGTGTTTCAACCGATGCCTGAACCTCCTGCGTTCTTTCCGCTGCTCCCTGGGCAACCTCAAAAACAACCTTCACGGAGGTTCCTACCTGCTCGGTACCGTCCAAAACACGATCAGCCAGCTCTTGAATCTCTTCGGTCTGTCGAGAGATGAGTTGGATCGATTGACCGATTTGTCCGAACGCTCCAGAAGTTTCTTCCACGACGTCAAGTCCGGCTGCCACTTCCTTCATCACCGTGTTCATCGTCTGTACGGCCATTTGTGTCTCATCCTGAATCCCGGCAACAAGCGATGAAATCTGGTTGCCAAACTGAACAGACTGCTCAGCCAGCTTGTGTACCTCATCAGCCACTACAGCGAACCCTCTGCCATGCTCGCCGGCACGCGCTGCCTCAATCGCTGCATTCAGCGCCAAAATTTGCGTTTTGCCTGCGATCGCCGTTACGCCTTTGACGATTTGCCCGATTTCCTGCGAGCGGCTTCCCAGTCCTTAAATCTAGGAAGCCAACCCGTTCACGGTCGAATAAATCGCGCCCATCTGTTCTTTTGTTCCGGAAACGAGGTGATTTCCTTCCTTCGCCTGCTGTGCTGCCATCATCGTGGTGGAAGCAACTGTACGCGAATGCTCGGTAATATGACTGGCCCCTTTGCTCATGATTTGGATGGTCTCTACGCTTTGCTCCACACTCTCCGCTTGTTGCGCAGCCCCCGTCGCCAATGTATGGACGACTGCGGAAATCTGCTCGCTGCCCACTTTTGTTTCCTGTGCGTACTCACCGATTTCCGCTGACAGCTCCGCCACCTTCGTGCTGCTCTCTTTGACCTGCACGATCATGCTGCGCAGCGTATCAACCATCTCGTTTATAGAATGGGCAAGCCCGCCGATTTCGTCGCGGTAAGCAATCTCTAACGGCTCCACATGAAGGTGGCCATCGCGAATCTGTCCTGCATTCCGGTTTAATAGATTGATTATTCTCACTTTTTTATTGATGATGAGCGTAAAAGCAAGCACAGACAGAAGGGAAAACAGCAGGACGCCACCGATTAGATAGAATCGAAGGGCTGGCAAGGAACCGTAAAATTCCTCAGGGTAAACGGCAATCCCAAACGTCAGTCCCCATGGCGCAAAGTACTCGACATAGCTCATCTGCTCGCGTTCCACTGCTTCCCCCGGATTTTTCCACTGATAGGTCATGATCCGTTCGCTTGCTTCTGGAAGCTTGCTGATCCTTACAAGCTCCCGCAGCAAATAGGTTCCATCCTCCAACCGGAAATCCCGCTGGTTCAAGCCCTCCAGTCCAAATGGGTGCATCACGCCAACACATTGATCGTCATACGCCCACATATACCCTTCCGACTTGTACAAAAATCGGGAATGGCTCATATCCCGCATCTTTCCGTCCGGCTTCAGCGGCCCCAGGATGATCGTCCGCGCCCGCTCAATCGCCTCGGCGCGCGTCATCTCCCCGCGCTGAACCTGATCCTCCAACCCCTGGGCCACCGCAATTGCACCGTCCACCGTCTGCTGCAAATCGAGAATGCCTGCTTGCACCAGCTCATCCTCTGCCTTTTGATACGTGACTGCTCCCACCAATGAACTGACGGTCACAATCAATCCTGCAACAACCGCCAAAAACTGCCAGCGAATGCTGATCATCTTGGATGACTTCATACAAGTTCTCCTTTCAAACGAAAAAAACACCGGTCCGTCCGCAACCAGCACGAAAAGAACGGGCTGTTCCATTCGCGAAATGTCTACCGGTCAAATGCCTTGCCAGTTATTTGAGCTGATCTGCAACCTTGACCAGCTTCATTTTGTTTTCCTGCCGAGCTTGATACGCCTGGTTCACCGTAACGGCACTGAATCGTACCAGCGTGCTTGGCCTAGACTGTGCGATCAGATTAAGGTCTGCGCTGATGACCGCACCGAACGTCATGAAGCCGCCACCGGTCGTCGCATCGCTTAATTGGATGATGATCTCCTGACTGTTGGTCAACAAAATCCCCCCGAGCGGATACGCCGTATCGACCACATTGGAAAAGCCGCTCCCTGCTCCAAACGGTGTTTCAAACGGCTCAAAATCAAGTGTTGGCCCATGAAACCGATACGCGACGCGATTGGATTCCGGAGAAACCTTCCAGTTCCCGTTCAGAAAGGCGCGAATGCCTTCGTCGCTGATGCGATAGCTGGCCAATCCAAGGGCTACCCGCACGTCAATCTCCTTCTCGAAGCACGGCAGAAATTCTTCAGGGATTCGTTTGCCCACCTGTTTGGATACACCGGGAAGCGGTTCACCACTATCAATCACATCCCCCGGCTGAAGCTTCCGTCCCTCGAATCCGCCTAGGCTGCTTTGCGTGTAGGTCGATTTGCTGCCCATGACCTCAGGCACATTGATTCCCCCGGAAATACATACGTAAGCGTGAACCCCGCCTTGTACATACGAAAAGGACAGGACATCGCCGGGATTGACCTCCACGTTTTGCCACATCGGAATCTCGTTTCGGTTTAAAAACACTTTCACAGGGGCACCTGTCACAGCAATGACCGTCTTTTTGCCGAATTCAAGACGAGGACCAAGCAACGTAATCTCCAAAGCAG
>JBLNEJ010000456.1:0-4451 GCA_050262535.1 Clostridia bacterium | reverse complement strand
TGGCCAACTATGCGGCTGATGAGGTGGAACGCAATTTCACCGGACTTGTTATCGGCAACCAGGGCAAAAACTTCTGCGTCGGCATGAATCTGGCCATGGCGTTATTGGAAGTGCAGGACGAGAACTGGATGGAGCTTGAGATGCTCGTTAAAAATTTCCACAAGCTTCAGCGGAGAATGCTCTCCATGCATCGCCCTGTTGTCGCAGCACCGTTTGGCATGACACTTGGCGGCGGCGTGGAAGCGTGCTATCTGGCTGACCGGGTGCAGGCATCGCCGGAGACCTATATGGGATTGGTCGAGGTCGGAGTGGGCTTGCTGCCTGCAGGCGGCGGCACGAAGGAGCTGTTGTTCCGCGCCATGGAAAATGTACCGGAGGGCGGAACAGTTCCGGTCGATCCGTTCCCGTTCGTTTCGCGAGCTTTTGAAATGATTGCCATGGCAAAGGTGTCCACGAGCGGTCAGGAAGCAAAGCAGCTCGGCTATCTGCGCCAGACCGACCGAGTCAGCGCGAACCCGGATCATTTGCTCTACGACGCCAAGCAGCTGGTTCTGGAAATGGATCGGGAAGGCTACAAGCCGCCAATGCCGCGCAAAATCCGCGTGATCGGCGAATCGGGCTACGCCAGCCTGCGCTCCAGCATCCGGGCGATGAAGCTGTCCGGCTTCATCAGTGATCACGATGAGCTGGTAGCCAGCAAGGTTGCCTACGTCATCTCCGGCGGCAATGTTCCGGCCGGAACCCAAGTCAGTGAAGCGTACATTTTGGAGCTGGAGCGTCAAGCGTTCCTTGACCTGTTGAAAACGCCCAAAACACAGCAGCGCATGCAGCACATGCTGGCCAAAGGCAAACCGTTGCGTAACTAAGGGGAGGTAAGAAGCATGAGAGAGGCAGTCATTGTTGCCGGCGCCCGCACAGCGGTCGGCAAATCAAAGCGGGGTAGCTTGAAGGACGTTCACCCGGTCGATATGGGGGCTGCGGTCATTCGCGATCTGCTCCGCCGTGTTCCCGCCCTCGACCCGGCGTTGATTGAAGACGTGATTATCGGCAATGCCGTGCCGGAAGCGGAGCAGGGGATGAATTTCGCCCGACAGATCGCTTTGCGGGCGGGCTTGCCGACAAGTGCGGCAGGGATTACGGTCAACCGGTTTTGCTCATCCGGCCTGCAAACAATCGCGTACGCCGCTCACCAGATCATGGCAGGCAGCTCCGATGTGGCAATTGCCGGCGGTGTGGAAAGCATGAGCATGGTGCCTGTAACCGGCCACAAGGTCGCGCTCAACCCGACGCTGGTCGAGACGATGCCAGACATTTACATGGGGATGGGGCATACCGCCGAGCAGGTGGCCAACCGGTACGGGGTCAGTCGTGAAGACCAGGATGCATTTTCCATGGAAAGCCATCGTCGGGCTGCGGCTGCAATTGCGGCGGGAAAATTCAAGGACGAGATCGTGCCGTATCCGGTAAAGCAGGTGCAGGTAGACGATCAGGGCAAGGTGCATGTGAAGGAATACGTATTTGATACAGATGAAGGCGTCCGCCCTGACACATCGATGGAGGGCCTGGCCAAGCTGAAGCCGGCCTTCCACGTAAAGGGCTCGGTAACGGCGGGCAATTCTTCGCAAACGAGCGATGGCGCTGCTGCTGTAATCGTGATGGAGGCAAGCAAGGCGGCGGAGCTCGGAATTGAGCCGATCGCCAAGTTCCGTTCCTTTGCTGTAGGTGGCGTTGACCCGGATGTCATGGGTGTTGGTCCGATTGTGGCCATTCCGAAGGCACTCAAAATCGCAGGATTGTCGCTTGCAGACATCGATTTGATCGAGCTGAACGAAGCATTCGCGTCCCAGGCGGTGGCGGTCATCCGCGAGCTTGGGCTTGACCGTGAAAAGGTCAATGTCAACGGCGGCGCGATTGCGCTCGGTCATCCGCTCGGCTGCTCGGGAGCCAAGCTGACGGTATCGCTGGTAAACGAGCTAGCGCGCAGAGGCGGAAAGTATGGCATGGTTACGATGTGTATCGGCGGCGGCATGGGTGCAGCGGGCATTTTTGAGATGGTATAACCATTAACGATAAAGGGAGAGAAGTACGATGGCAGAAACCAAACAATTTATTCGTGGCGGGAGCTTTTTGCTTGATTCCGGGATGTATGGTGACATGTTTACTCCAGAGGACTTGACCGAAGAACACAAAATGTTTGGCAAAACGACCGAGGATTTCGTCGTGAATGAAGTGCTGCCGCATCTGGAAAAGATCGAGGAGCATCAGTTCGACATTTCCGTCCGCTTGCTGAAGGAAGCAGGCGAGCTGGGGCTGCTCGGTGTCGATGTGCCAGAAGCGTACGAAGGCTTGAATCTGGACAAAATCAGCTCTGCCTACATTACGGAAAAATTCGCCCGCGGCCGTTCCTTTGCCTTGAGCTTCGGTGCGCATGTCGGCATCGGGACGCTGCCGATCGTCTATTTCGGCAACGAGGACCAGAAGAGCCGCTACCTGCCAGACCTTGCCACGGGCAGAAAGCTGGCTGCCTATTGCTTGACGGAGCCAGGCTCCGGCTCTGACGCATTGGGGGCGAAAACGACTGCAAAGCTGTCCGATGACGGCAAGCACTATATTTTGAACGGGGAAAAGCAGTGGATTACGAACGCAGGCTTTGCGGATGTGTTCGTTGTGTATGCCAAGATCGATGGGGAAAAGTTCACCGCCTTCATCGTCGAACGCAACTTCCCGGGTGTATCGTTCGGGGCGGAAGAGAAGAAAATGGGGATCAAAGGCTCATCGACCCGCACGGTTATTTTTCAGGATGTGCACGTTCCGGTGGAAAACCTGCTTGGCGAGGCAGGCAAAGGTCATCTGATTGCCTTCAATATCTTGAACGTCGGCCGCTACAAGCTGGCTGTCGGTGCGGTTGGATCGGCAAAGCGCGCCCTTGAGGTTGCGACAACGTACGCCAAGGAGCGCAAGCAATTCAAGACATCGATTGCCAACTTCTCCTTGATCCAGAACAAGCTGGCCAACATGGCTGTGAAAATTTTTGCCGCAGAAAGCTCGGTTTATCGTACGGTCGGTCTGTATGAGACTGCCTATAACGCTCTGCTCGAGAAAGGAGAGACGGTTGGAGCGGAAGTCAAGGCGATTGCCGATTACGCGATCGAGTGCTCCATCAACAAGGTGTTCTGCTCCGAGACTCTCGACTACTGCGTCGATGAAGGCGTGCAAATCCATGGCGGATACGGCTTCATGTCGGAGTACGAAATTGAAGGAATGTACCGTGACTCGCGGATCAACCGGATTTTTGAGGGGACAAACGAAATCAACCGCCTGCTGATTCCTGATATGCTGATCAAAAAAGGCATAAAGGGCGAGCTGCCGTTGATGAAAGCAGCGATGGGCTTGCAGGAAGAGCTGATGAGCTACTATCCTTCCGAAATCGAAGAAGCTCCGCTGGCCCAGGAAAAGCATCTGATCGATATGGCAAAGAAAATCATTTTGATGGTTGCAGGTTCAGCCTTGATGAAATACCAGCAAGCCTTGGCAAAAGAACAGGAATTGCTCGTATTGGCTGCCGACATGCTGTCTGAGCTGTACGCAATGGACAGCGTGGTGAAGCGGACCGAAAAAGCAATGGCCAAAAACGGAGTGGAGAAGGAATCAGCGAAGCTTGATTTGACCACCGTGTATGTGCATGAAGCATTCGACAAGATCGAAGCAATGGCGAAGGAAGGCTTGGCTGCAATGGAGGAAGGCGACGAGCTGCGGATGCGCCTGTCGATCCTGAAAAAGCTGACCCGCAAAAACTCCGTCAATACGATTCAATTGAAGCGCCAAATCGCGCAACGCGTGATCGAAGCGGACGGCTACGTTGTATAAAAAAGATCGTGTAACGTACACGCAAAAAGCTGAGACAAACGGATGAGTCTCAGCTTTTTTCTTATGTAACCCCTGCCCTTTTTCGCGTCGTGGACAAGGGGGGAAGAACGATTAATATGGTGATTGGTAGTAATAGTCAGGGGAAGGGTAGTAGTAGGAATAGGGGGAAGGATAAGGATAGGGGTAAGGGTAAAAGAAAGAGGGGGATCTTCCAAAAAAGAATGGGGACTCACGAAACCCGCGGCGAAAGCCTCTGCCGAATCCCGGACTTTCCCGAAAGCCTCGGTCAAATCTGCCTCGTCCGTCAAAGCCTCTGTCGCCGTGAAAGCCACCATGGAAATGTCCACCTCCGCCGTGGCGAACATTCTGGACATATTTGGATACGGAAGACTCCGCTCTTGGTGCGGAATGTTTGCGATGTGCTGAAGAACGATCGAACATTCTCGACAACTTGAATCCCTCCTTGTCACGTATAGTGGCATGATACGAGACGGGGGGTATTTGTGCTTGTGCGAATGAACCATGTCAATTGCGGATGTGTTTGATTAGTGAATAATCACAATATTCAATCAAATAATTTGTGG